>CALZGI010000220.1 GCA_945786855.1 Thermodesulfovibrionia bacterium
AAGCGAAGAGTCATCAATCTTCAGTCTGAACAAATCATGAGGATATTTCATGGATATCCTTAAAATGAGAGGCTCCTTTTAGACTAAAATGTGCATTTATCAATTTGATTCTATGAGTGAAGATTTCATGTGGAAATAATTGGAAATTATCGAGGTTGAACTTAATAATTAAATGCAAACTGTCACGATGAAAGATTTGACCCCAGACATGATCTGCAGTGACGCTGAATTTGAGGATTTATCTAAACAACCTTCAGAATTGACAACGAGAAGATAGCAACGAAAACATCATGCTATAAATAAGCCATGCTGAACCAGATATTGCTAATTGCCAGTTGAAGTCAATAAAAAAGGCAGGGTTATTTCTAACCCTGCCTCATTCAGCATCCTAATCGCTTATCCTCCTGCTTTTTCCTCGAGCTTATCCAGTTCGTCCGGACCGGCAACAGCCACATCTATAATTGCTTTGGGGATGTTGCTCTGTTCGCTCATCGTCCGGATCTCATCTGGTTTATCGGTAAATTCCATTATTTCACGAATGGACTCTATATGTGCAATGATATCGTCATTAGACATATTCTCCAGGGAAGGGCCTTCAGCCTCGGCTTTCTTTCGGGCAGCCTCTTCTTCGGCAAGTCTCTGCTTTTCCTTCAGTTCCTCCTCCATCGCCTTCTTTACACCATCGATCGTGGCCTGGTTAAGCCCGCAGACCTCGATCATTGATTCATCAGTCACATTTTCATTGATCAGCTTTTTGATCTTGTCTTCAACTGACTTTCCCTCGGCCTCTTCAAACAGCGATTTGACTCTGGCTATCTCGGCAAGCTCTGCTTTCACAGCAGCATCTACCCTTGCAAACTCCTCTTGCGAAATACCCATCCTATTGATGATGACTTCAGAAGCCAGACCATCGGCGATCAAATACCGAATCCCTTCGTCCCCACCCAGTTCCTTTGCTCTGGCGGTGTATAGATCAAGCCGGGTATTTTCGACGACCTTAAGTATGTCACCTCTGGAATCATAATCACTGAGTACAGGCCATTTATCTTTCAGGCCGCTTATAAGAGCGGCCGTTGCGACGCGGGGATCAGTAACATCTTCGAGCTTGAGAGAGGACACAGCTGCATTGAAATCCTCCATCAGGGCATTTCCAACCTTGATCCTTGCACCCAGGGCCCGCCTGAGGTGGATCATGTTACCCCCGTTTTTCGACACATTATGGCCGGTATCATCAAGGGCTCTTGCCATATCAGCAATAGTCTGTTCAAGCTTACCGGCTTCGAGATCACCGGAACTTAATCCAAGGATCTTCTCCTCAATCAGTAACCAGAGAGGTTGTTTGTCTGTTGTTTCGTTCGTTGTCATTGTAATTCTCCATTTGTATTAATGTCTGCAGATTTCTGAACTTGATAAAAAACTGACCTTCAAGCTTGGATGCATAATAACATAAAAACTGATAATCTTTAAATAGTCTTCACTATACCGGACATGGATTTATTGATGCACATAATGATTAAGGGTTGTTATCGTGTTTTCAGGCACATGACCAATATTATTGCTAACTCCAACTAATCAATGAAATCAGTATCGCAACCAAAACTTTATATAGCGAATTATGAGCGTTACGTGATCTTAATAAATTCTGAGTATATTTAATAGTTATCCTCAACATGAGAACCCCCTTTTAGACTAAAGTTCGCACTTTGATTTTTGATATTTTCATTCCTGATTTCATCCGTATATCTTCAGTTTTTGTAACAAGACAAATTACCTCTAATATCTAATTGTCTTCAGAATGGAGGAAGGTCTTAGGTCATTGAGAACATCTAAGAGTCAATAAATTCCCATGAGCCATAATGTTGAGGATAATACTACTAAATAACTTTAAAAGTTTGATAATTAATGAACAATTGAAAGAGAAAATAATCGCATAGTCTATGATTTCTGTTTATTGCTTTTATGCTTGTACATTAATTCATCTGCTTCTATAAGCAGTTCTTCAATAGAATAAGGGCATTCCGGTTTACAGCGTATAATACCGATACTTATTGACAGCTTGGTGTATCTATTTGTGTTGTGTATCTCAAAATTATTTTGCAGACGGTTAGTTAGCATATTTGAATCGGCATCAATATTTTCTATTTGAAGAACCACAAACTCATCCCCACCAATGCGCGCAATGATGTCAGATTCGCGAAAACTTTCCCTGAGAATATTGGCAGTGTCAATTAACGCTAAATCGCCTTCTTTGTGCCCCAAAGTATCATTTGTTTCTTTTAAATTATCCATGTCAGCAGAGAGTAGCAGCGCTTCTCTGTTCAGTCGTTTTGCCATCTTTAACTGCTGTTGAGCCAAAGCAAAGAATCCTCGTCTATTATAAAGGCCTGTAAGTTCATCGGTAATTGACAAAGTATATAGTTTCTCTTCCATCCTATAACGCTCCGCGATGTATGGTTTAAGGACAAAAACATAAAGCATAGGAAAAGCAATAGTGATTAACAAAAAACCGTCTAATAGAGCTAACTTATATATTGGTAATGGTGGTAGTATTGACAAAATAAACATAATAATAGCCTCAGTCAAAAATATAAAAATCGCTATGATTATAAAAAGATGAACAGGATTAGTAATTACTTTTGAACTCGGTTGAGGTGACGAATCCTTATCAGAACTGGTATTTTCCCAAGAACCATAGTAATAGATTGAACTATATTTTGAGATTACGTTCGTTATCATTGTCTTTGGGGTGTTCAATGTAAAACATGTTAAATTTTTCTTCGTCATAACTGTTCCATTGCTCACGACCATCCTCATCAACCTCGCAAAATAATTGATGAACAAATTTAACGTTTTTAAATTCAAACACTGCGGCACATGGATATTTCTCAGAGCAATGATCGCATTTGACAGGTATTGCTGATACTGGATAATTGAACACTACTACACCTGCAGTAATGATAAGAATTATTATTATAAATTTCGTCTGTACCATGATTCCCTCCTCTTACTTTGGGAATAGCCCAAACCGGGAAAACATTCAGGAAACCTATAATTAAAAATACCCAACCTTTGCTCAACCATCTCTCAAAACTCGAGTCCTTATCATCCTGCCAATACCAACAGGGATACTTAAAATTCTCAGGAGTTATAGTGTTGGTATGACGTCTCTCTTAATTTATCCTCTCCTTTTGCACTGGCAAATAGTGCAATGATCATAATACAAACTAACACTCCGGTTATTATTCCCACGAATAACAATAACATGACATCCCCCTTTGCTTTGCCATATATTAATAGCGGTTAACTCTATTTAATTAAATTTAAGCAAATTTAATACCTTTGATGCAATACAAACGATTAAGGCAATATAGTGAAAATAAAACAAGGAGTTATAACTTGTTCGAACAATAGAATATTGATTCAATATCGTTACGTTTTAGTAACAACAAATTTTTTTGCGTTACCATTTCGTTACACTATTCTTTAGTCCTTTTGAATGCTTTCTTATTTCAATCGTGTATATTCAATTAAGATTAATAATCAATATTACGGGAAGAAATCTTGCTACCTGACAGATGACTGGAAATCGCGATAAAAGCGAATTCTCATGTACCTTTGATTCTATTATTTTCCCCTGATTATCAGCAGTAATTAATAAAAAAGGGATGAAGCCCTATACAATTATCTATTGTATTTCATCAATCTTCCAGCACAGGGGAGGAGATCCTTTTAAGGAACGAATTATGAGAGGGTCCCGCCTGACAACTGCACTCCTTTCCCTGTAAACTATTCCCATGCATACGGACGATACTATCACTGCTATATCAACCCCGGTCGGGCACAGCGGTATTGGAATAGTAAGGCTCAGCGGAAAGGATGCCATTAAGATAGCCGATCGGATATTCCGCTCTCCAAAAAAGAAAAATATCAAAAAAACTCCCTCCCACCGGATGCTGTATGGGCATATCATAGATCCTGAAACGAAAGACATCATCGATGAAGTTCTGCTTTCGATAATGAAAGCCCCCAACACCTACACAAAAGAAGACATTGTGGAGATAAATTGTCACGGCGGAGCAGTACCGCTCAGAAGGACTCTGGAGCTCCTGTTGAAATGCGGGGCACGGCATGCGGAACCCGGTGAATTTACACGGAGGGCATTTTTGAACGGGAGGATTGACCTGGCGCAGGCAGAGGCCGTACTCGACGTTATTAATGCACTCACTGTGGAAAGCCAGAAAACCGCTGTACAGCAGCTGCGAGGAACTTTCTCAAAGAAAATGGAATCAATCAGGGAAATGCTCTTAGAGCTCACAGCTCTTGTTGAGGCCCACATTGATTTTCCGGAAGAGGATATAGAGTCCATTCCGCTTGCAGGCATGAAAAATAGGGCAGCGGAAATAAGGAAGTCTCTGGAGAAACTGATTGACACTTCCCGGTACGGGATGATATTAAGGGACGGCCTGAAAACTGCAATAATCGGAAGACCGAATGTGGGGAAATCATCGCTGCTCAATGCACTTCTTGCCCATGACAGGGCAATTGTCACCAATATTCCCGGGACAACGAGAGATGTTATTGAAGATCACCTGAACATTCAGGGCCTGCCCGTAAAAATTATGGATACTGCCGGTATCAGGGAGGTGAAGGACATTGCAGAGAAGGAAGGCGTGAAGAGAAGTCTGCGATTAATGGAGGAAGCAGATTTAGTGCTTCTCCTCCTTGACGGCAGTGAAGACCTGCATGACACAGACAGAGAGTTAATTGAAAAATCAGAGACCGGAAGTACCATGATTGTCATAAATAAGAGTGACCTGCCTCAGAAGATAGATCCAGCAGTAGAGGCGGATTTTAAACCCTTCCCTACTCTCACAATATCCGCAAAGACAGATACAGGTCTCGACACATTAAAGAGCAGAATAGTTGAACTGGCGACAGGCGGCCGCAGCGGCAGCGGCGCGGATATGGTGACGAACATACGACATGTTCACGCCCTCGAAAGGGCCCTCTCTTCGATGGACTCTTTTTCTTCAGAAGCCGGGAGAAAAACACCGCCTGAATTTCTCGCTGTCGAGTTAAGGGATGCGCTGGATGCTATAGGGGAGATCCTGGGAATTACCACCCCTGATGATATTCTGAACCGAATCTTCGATAATTTCTGCATCGGCAAGTAGGGACAATTCATGTCAGAGCGACCTCGGAATCGAATCGTACCAAGAGACCCGCTTCGGGAATTGCCCCTACCGGAAAAATATTATACGTTACTGGTTATGCATTATTGGATCGTGGTAATGTATGTACGAATAACGATTAACATTTAACAAACAACTTATTTAGATCATGACACGCCTTAAAAAAGTAAGAAGAGTTTTGCTGCTCACCCTCGCGCTGAATATTATCGTAGCCATTGCTAAAATTATGTATGGCTACAGAATTGGCTCCATCAGCATGCTCTCAGACGGTTTCCATTCCTCCTTTGACGGAACATCCAATATTATAGGGCTTATAGGGATCTGGATAGCGTCACAACCGCCTGACGAAACTCATCCCTACGGACACAGCAAGTTTGAAACACTATCAATCATTGCGATAGCGGTTCTCATATTCGGAGCCGGCATTGAGATACTGAAAGAAGCATATCACAGGCTGCACAACCCGAACCATATAGAGGTGAACGCTCTCAGTTTCATAATAATGGCCGCCACCCTGTCAGTAAATATTTTTGTTATGAAATACGAAGCAGGGAAAGGCCGTGAACTGAAAAGCGATTTCCTCCTGGCAGATGCCATACACACAAGGTCAGATATTTTTATATCGTTGTCTGTTATTATCAGCCTTGTCGCTGCAGCAATCGGCTATCCTGTCGTTGACGTAATTGCAGCCCTGGTTATCGTTGTATTCATAGTAAAAATGGGGATCTCCATCCTCAAGTCCGCGACAGCTGTGCTGACCGATTCTGCATGCATAAATCCGGAAGAAATACAGCAGGTTGTTAACAAAATTGAGGGAGTAAAGGACTCTCACAATATCCGGACACGGGGGAATGAGGGTCATGCGAATATAGATCTTCACATTCTGGTGGATCCTGAAGCAAGAATCAGGGAAGCACACCAGGTCGCACATTCAGTGGAAGAGGCCTTAAAAGAGAAGTTTCCTGCGGTCAAGGATGTCGTGATACATGTCGAGCCCTTCCACGATAAACACAGGCACGGGAAGAATGTCCGCTAATTCCTGGTATTCATGCCTTAACTCACAGTATACATATAGAAAGATCTTAAATATTTGCTTATGCTCTCCGGTCAAGCACGTCCGAGGATGAAAAGTTTAATAATTCATAATTCGATGTGACATTTAATTCTATATTGCCGGAGTCAGCACTGAGATACCATAATAAAATATCATGTATGCTTTGTCATGGTTGCACTTACGGTATCGAGATGACTTCCTAAACTTTTCATCCTCGGACGTGCGTGCAGATAATGGAGCGTGCTCATCATGATTGACGTGGGCGAGTGAACAATGAAAATCTGTTATACTTAAAACAAAATAGCGACTGAAAGGAGTCCATATGCCTTTTCCCATACACAGACCGAGAAGACTCAGATCAAATGATGTATT
>CALZGI010000221.1 GCA_945786855.1 Thermodesulfovibrionia bacterium
TAGGGCAGTTCATTGTTGACTATCTTCAACTGGGGCCCGACACAGCCCGATTTGGCCCGGAGTTCGTTCAGGGTAGACCACTTGACCAGGTCATCATAGGGCTCGACCCTGTTCATATCCCCTGCATAACTGTCCACATTCACATCTACTTCATAAACATTTACTGTAGTCGCAACGGACACGGCCTGAGTCCCCGCAGTCTGGTTGTTGTAGTTCCCGTCACCGCTCAATATGAGAAAGGCCACATCATTGATCGTTGAGGTCGGAGTACCGCATGCGGCATCAGGACACATATCAATGCTGAGTTTTGTCGTCTTCCTGCCGCAGATACCTCCAATTGAACTGTCCGTCAGATTATTATCGACAACATAATAGAGGGGTTTCTGCAGTGCATCATTAGGATTCTTCACTGTGGATGAAAAGTCAGCGGTGACTGGAAGCTTATTGTTCCCGGCACCGTAGCTGAATATCGACTCCATCCCCGCATCCAGTATCCTCCTTGTTTCGATAAACTTTGACTGTCTTGTCAGCGGGCCCACCATTCCGGCACCAAGGCCCACGAGAACTCCGACTATGACAAGCATTATCGCAAGCTCTATCAGGGTAAAGCCATGGTTCCTTTTTATTTTTCTTTTTGCTCTTTTCATGGTTTAGCTGCTCAAGCTGCCTATCGGAGTTTCCTGAAGATATAGATCGACAAAATCAAATTTCCGAATAATGTTAAAGTGATAGCTGTCCATACCCGCGGGACCACCTCAGTCAGTTCTGCATCAGGAGATGAACTCCAGAGCAGAAAATATCCGACGAGAACAAGTAAAAGACCTGTTATCCCTGCTGCCTTTTTCAAAATCGGCATCGCTTTTGCTCAGTCCTTCACTTGTTTGCAAAAAACAATAAGAGAGGACGAAGCCTCTCTTATTGTCATTTTAGATCACTTCAACTTAACGCTTTGCGTCAAAGTAGTAGACAAGCGCACTTGTGCTGGTCGTCCATGCAGCAGGAACAGCGGCAGCAGCAGCATAACGGGCATACCAGTCAGCCGCAGTAATCGTACCGGGGGCGGCATTTACCCCGACTACCTGACCATTCAGACCGTCAGACGATCCATCAAGTGCTACATCCATAGCCTCTATATATACAAGTTCTGCGTCAGTAAAGGTGCCGCATGCAGCATCCTTACAGATCATCATGATGTTCTTTCCTGCGTCATCTCCACCATCAGTCCCGTAGAAGACATAAAAGGTGTAAGAACCCATAGTGATCGTATTTGTTTCCGAACCCGTAGTGCCTTCATATGGCGGATTTATGAAGTTTGCACCTGTCAGGTCGCCTTCTACAGGTGTGGTTGGACCGCCGATTTTACCGTCCTTGTCAACGTCGCCTGCAAGAACACCTTTTCTGTCAAGGTACGTCCATTGTGAAATTTCCCATGTTTTGCTTGTGCTGATGAACTTCTTTGTCTTCGCACTGTCAATCAGGTCCTGCCCTTTTATGACAGCCCCTAAAATTACACCTATAATTACCAGCACTATCGCAAGTTCGACAAGTGTAAACCCTCTATTTCCTGTTTCTCTCTTCATTTTTCCCTCCTTTATATGTTTTTTATTGCTCTATTATTTCTTTTGTGTCGTATTGTTATATTCCAATAAATACCCCCTCGTCAATGGAATAGAGGCATACCCTGCCATATCCGGATCCTTCAGATGAATTCTCCGTCTTCATACAATTACTTTTCTTCCTGCAAAACTTCATTAATACTCTTATCGAAAGAAAAAACAGAAAACTTTAGGGGCTGGTTATCATTTTTTTTCATACTTCAGGGGAGTTTGCTTCAGGATGGAAGTGTCTGCCAGTATTACGAATAGGATCCTATATTCCGGCAGACAGAACTACTTTTGGTGAATAGGCTTGATACGTTCCGGGCTCCTATTCAGGATTATAAATGCAGCAAAGCAGACATAACGTAAAAACGTATTGAATGCGGCAAAATACATGTGAATGACATGTCTTTCTCGCCGGGCGCAACACTCGAACGAAATAATGTGAAACTGCAAAAGGAGCGAATTACCCCAGACGCCTTTTGAACTCCTTCAGCTGCTGTTTCAGTCTCTCCGGCATATGGTCCCCGAAGATGGAGAAGTGGTTTTCGATATCAGAAATTTCCGCATTCAATGCATCAGCATCGACACTCATAAGCTCTTTCATGTCATCAGGAGTTATATCAAGGCCGCTGAGATCAATGTCTTCCTGATTCGGCAAGAAGCCTATCGATGATTCAACCGCTCCGACCTTGCCCTCAACACGGTCGCACATCCACTTCAATACACGGCGGTTGTCGCTGAAGCCGGGCCAGAGGAAGTTTCCAACAGGGCGTTTCCGGAACCAGTTTACATAAAAAACCTTCGGGGCGTTATCACCGAGCTTGTCACCCATATCAAGCCAGTGCTGGAAATAATCCCCCATGTTGTAGCCGCAGAAGGGCTTCATTGCAAAGGGGTCGCGCCTCAGGTTTCCCACGGCACCTATGTTTGCCGCTGTCGTCTCAGAAGCAGCAGTAGAACCGAGGAATACGCCGTGGTCCCAGTTGAAGGCCTCATGGACCAGCGGAATAACAGTGCTGCGGCGGCCCCCGAAGATAAAAATATCTATGGGAACGCCCTCCGGCTTCTCCCAGTCTTCACATATTACCGGGCATTGTGATGCCGGGGCAGTAAACCGTGCATTTGGATGGGCTGCATCTGTAGTGCTTTCAGGGGTCCAGTCATTTCCCTTCCAGTCAATGGTATGGGTCGGCACATCGCCGTCCATTCCCTCCCACCAGACATCGCCTTCATCGGTAAGGGCACAGTTTGTGAATATAACATTCTCTTTCAGCGAGTCCATAGCCATGGGATTTGTCTCGTAGGATGTACCCGGGGCCACTCCAAAAAAACCGTTCTCAGGGTTTATTGCGTAAAGACGTCCATCAGGACCGATTTTCATCCACGCTATATCATCTCCGACACACTCACACTTCCAGTCGGGAATAGACGGCTGCATCATCGCGAGGTTTGTTTTTCCGCAGGCAGAGGGAAAGGCTGCTGCAATGTGGTACTGTTTCCCTTCGGGGCTGGTCAACCGAAGAATCAGCATATGTTCCGCCATCCAGCTTTCCCGTCTTGCCATCGCAGAGGCAATTCGAAGTGCCAGACATTTTTTCCCGAGAAGGGCATTCCCCCCGTATCCGGAGCCGTAGGACCATATGAGATTCTCTTCCGGGAAATGGCTGATGTATTTCTGCTCAATAGGGGCGCAGGGCCATTTGCTGTCCTCCTGTCCCTCAGCAAGGGGTGCTCCAATCGAATGGAGACAGGGGATAAAGTCCCCTTCACTCCCGAGCAGTTCAAGTACCCGGTCGCTTACACGGGTCATGATGTGCATATTGACAACAACATAAGGACTGTCAGAGATTTCTATACCAATCTTTGATATTGGAGAACCGATAGGTCCCATCGAAAAAGGGATCACGTACATGGTGCGGCCCTTCATGCACCCCTTATAAAGATCCCGCATGGTCTTTTTCAGCTCTTCGGGCGCTATCCAGTTGTTCGTGGGGCCGGCCTTGTCCTGAGTGGGAGTGCTGATATAGGTATTGTCTTCAACCCTGGCTACATCGCTTGGATCAGACCTGAAGAGAAAACTGTTCGGGCGCTTCTTCAGCGGTATTGCGATCCCGCTTTCGATCAGTTTCTTTATCATATTGTCATATTCTTCTTTGGATCCGTTACATACGTATATATCGTCGGGCTGGCACATCTCCGATACTTCCTGAATCCACTTATTCAGTTTTTCATTCTTCACAGTAATATTCATATTTTTTCTCCTTTACCCTCTCTTTTTCCTTCCATGCTGAATCTCGTACTGAATAGGTTCGTGGGGGAAGAAAGATATTCTCAGCATTAGCTCATCAATCGTTGTACGTGAGAAATTATACAAATTGCAGTAAAAAATATCTATAGAGCAGAGGACACTGGACTGTCAATCCCTCATTCGAATAATCCGCGAACAATAGCAGGCTGAGCCTCTCTCACCTTTCCCTGTGCCAATAATTGATCCTTCATGCATTAATCCCTGTATTTAGGGTAAAATAATGACCCTATGGAAATGGAAGTTTCTGACACAATTCGACAAATCGTTGTATCGGCGCTCCCGATCCTGATTGCAATCACATTTCATGAACTCTCTCATGGGTTTGTGGCATACAGGCTCGGTGATCCCACCGCCAAAATGATGGGAAGACTGACGCTGAATCCGCTTGCACATATAGACATGATCGGTACTATAGTGCTCCCGGCCATCCTGATCATTACAGGTTCTCCCGTATTCGGATGGGCAAAGCCCGTGCCTATCAACCCTATGAATTTTAAGGACCCCAAAAAAGGCATGGCCCTTTCAGCAGCTGCGGGGCCGATTACGAATATCATGCTCGCAATAGCAAGCCTTTTAATTATGAAATTTTTTATAGCTCCTGCGGCCATGATATTCCCCGAGAGTGTAATCGTCCCTATGAGTATAATGTTCCGGCAAAGTATTATAATTAATGTAGTCCTTGCAGCGTTTAATTTATTACCCATTCCGCCTCTTGATGGAGGAAGAGTTTTAACCGGCCTTTTGCCGCACCGTCAGTCAGTAGCATTCAGCAAGATCGAACCATACGGGTTTTTTATAGTCGTTCTTTTGCTGATGACAGGAATTGCGAGCATGTTTATCAGGCCTCTCATGAATCTGATATTGGCATTACTCAGCCTGTTTTAAATAACTTTTGAACCACTTCAATATAAAAGACGAGTAGAAAGGACAATTCAGTGTCAAAAAAGAGAGTCCTCAGCGGTATACAGCCAAGCGGAAAACTGCACATCGGGAACCTGGTAGGCGCATTGCAAAACTGGGTCAGACTGCAGGATGAATATGAATGTTACTATTTCATAGCTGACTGGCATGCCCTTACATCTCAGTATGCAGATACATCCATGTTAAAAGATTATGTTCAGGATGTTCTCGTGAACTGTCTCGCGGCGGGGCTTGATCCTGAAAAGGCAACAATTTTTGCACAATCCCGTGTTATCGAGCATGCTGAACTTCATGTTTTGCTGTCCATGGTGACTCCCTTAAGCTGGCTTGAACGGGTCCCGACCTTTAAAGAAAAACAGGTGGAAGTGAAAGATAGAGACCTGAACACATACGGATTTCTGGGCTATCCGCTACTTCAGTCTGCAGACATCTTAATATACAGAGCCCATTATGTTCCTGTCGGAGTTGACCAGATGCCCCACCTTGAGATTACCAGAGAGATCGGCAGAAGGTTCAATAACTTTTACGGAGAAGTATTCCCCGAGCCCGAGGGATTGCTGACACAATTTCCGAAAGTTGTTGGAACAGACGGGCGTAAGATGAGCAAGACCTACGACAACTGTGTTTTCCTTTCCGATTCACCAAAGGAAGTTGAACAAAAAATCAGAACAATGACGACGGATCCTCAGAGGATTAAACGTACGGACAAGGGAGACCCGGAACTATCACCGGTCTTTCATCTCCATAAAATTTTCTCTTCGAAAGCGGAACAGGATGAAGTATCGGAAGGATGCAGGACCGCTGGAATCGGATGCATTGACTGCAAGAAGGTTCTGATAAAAAATCTTTTTACCATTCTGGAGCCAATCTGGGAAAAACGGGAACATTACCTGAAAAAACCGGATGAACTGGAAGATATTATTACAGCAGGTTCAAAAAAGGCCCGTGAAGCTGCAACTGAAACTATGCACCGTGTCAGAGAAGTAATCGGCCTTGAAAGTTTAATCTAAAAAAAAGGCCTGATATAAATCAGGCCTTTTCAAACATTAGCAATTCTGATTAGTTACGCTTTTCTTCGCTTGTTCCAGTATCTCCTGCCCGCGAATATAGCCCCTCCGAGAACAAAAAGGACTGAACTCACCGGCTCGGGAACTACCGTAACTTTCGCAGTTACAGAGGTTAAAAAACCATTATCACGTGAAGAATCAGGATCATCTATAAAAAACCAGATATTTCCATCTGAAGGCTGGTCAATAATTACAGATTTTCCAGCGTTGGCTGCAAAAGCCTGGGCTTCAGTGTCATAAAATGTATTATTATCGCCCAGCAAAAAATTATTTGTTGGATCCTGATAAATATTCATACTCCAGAGCCATTTCGGAGGATCGTAGTTCGTACCACCAAAACTCGAGGTAGACCAAGCTCCGTCAAACACAGAAATCTCGTATTTACCTGCACTAAAAAAATGACTGATTGCGTAAGGATCAAGAGGATTATTCGGATCATCGGGAGCATTTGGATTAAAAACACCTTCAGAGAGGTCAGATCTTGAATGCCGAAATCCATCGAGTTCGACAAAATCAGGAGCTGTAGCAAATGCAATATTTGATATACCCATTAGAATTCCAGCAGCAAGTAAAACTATAATAAACTTCCTCATCAAACAACCTCCTTCTTACGCATACATGCAAGATTTAAATTTCTTGGTCTACGGTCCCTTCGCCATGTCTGCCTTTTTCCATAGAGAACCGCATACTTTTTTCTTTAATTTTAGAAACCACTTCTGTAAAACATATTTACGCAAGTTATATGCCAGGGACCATCTATAGGATAAATATTATTTATCCTTAATATTCATCCAGTTACATTATGTACATCTGCTATCACAAAACTCTGGCAGTAAATAAGTGAGACAGTGAAAGAGATCAAGGAGGCACACTTATGTGCGTTGTCACAAATGTATTGGGCTAATAAGAACAAGGTATGTAGAGGAAAAAGGTTAAAGAGAAAAGCACAATCTTTTTACAACCCTGTACGGACATAAATGTTATGTATTCTTTCTATTCACACTGAACAAGAGGAAGAATATTGATTATTAATCCCACAAATGGAGATCAACGTACTGGGCTAGTATCTCCTGCATTTTTGCAGGAGGCGGCACTTTAAAATAAAAATTTATTACTGCGTGGGCCATTTCGTGGGCCAGAACTCCGTCAGTTATACTGCTGACATCTGCATAGATGGTCTTTGTCTTATGGGAATAAAAGGCAAGGGGGCTGTTACCTGTCAGGGAAAACTGTCTGAATATTCTTTCTATGCTCTCAAAATCAGGATACAGGTTGATTGATATCTTAAAGTCCGAAGGATGCATATCCAGTGTGGCCTGCACCTTTTCCATGATTTCATCAACTCTGGCTTTCACATTTGAAGGGTTTTGATCAAGACCGGTGCTGGTGTACCGGAAACCTCCTATTCTGAGTGTAAATGTATTTAAATGGCGGGGTTCAATATATTGTATTCTACAGCAGTTGGCTTTATAAACTTTCCATGCATCCTGAGCATAGGCAGTATCGGGAAAGGCAGTCCATATTTGGATACCGATAATAAACAAGATAATGAACAGAATACCTCTTTTCACTCACGCTTCCCGGCCCTTAAAGTCATTATTCCTTTTTTCTCTCCCCAGAAGTCTCAAAGTGGTCGACTGCATCCTTTATTTGATTGAGCCTCTTTGAAAGCTCCTTAAAAAGCGGCTCAATCCTGGTGACCTCAACGGTGTTGTCTGAAGAAAGAGAAAGCTGTATCTCTGCCATCGTTTTCGTAATATCGTGAAGGTTGGCCTTCATGTCCAGCACCTTATTTTCTACGGTGGAAGAGAAGGTATTGATAGTTTCAGCAAGATCTGAAAGCTGATCACGCTTTCGGAGATTAATCCTGTGCGTAAGGTCGCCCTCCCCGATGACCTTCAGGCTCTCCTCAAAGCGGTACAGAGGTCCGGCTATTTTATGAGAGATGTAAACAAGTCCTATGAGACCGATGATGCATATAACGCCGATAACGATCAGACCTGCATATGCCATTGACGGGAAGAAAAAACTGGGAGTGTTTTCTATTCTTAGTTGTGCACCATGGTAACTCGTGGTCAGGGTATCACTCGAAAGATACCAGAACAAACCGGCAAGAAGAAGGGCCTCTACTATAATAAGAGTCAGGAACCGTATCGAAAAATTGAGTTGAAACCTTTTTTTGATAAAGTGGTTTTTTCTTTTGTGCTCTTGTTTACCTGTCATCTCCGGATCCATCATTTCCTGGCTGATGTGCACGATTCTTCTGGTTGTTCACTTCACTGAGTGCGTCTACAAGGTCCGTATTAACCTCGATAACGGCTTTTTCTTTTACTTCCTTTAGCCATGTAGTAAGAGCGTCCGTCTTTTTCTTCTGCAGAATATCTTTTTTCAGACTGCCGTGCAGCTCCTCAAAGGGCGGCACTTCGACAACTTCCTTTGTCTCGAGGAGCATCACCATGATACCCATTTCATCTTCATATATTTCCGGCAGACCCTCAGACATTTCAAAGGCCCTCCTCAGTGCGCCCGACGATGCATCGTTAAACGTCAGCGGTCCGAGAGTAGTCCAGTTTAAAAAATCGCCTTTCCCCGCACTCTCAAGAACGGCGTCGGCTTCAGATTTATTGTCGACTCTCATAATTTTCAGGGTTATCCTATGCTGCATGATTTTATAATAGTCTTCTATTTCCTTCTCTGTGACATAAAGCCGGCCTTCCCACTCTTCACTCTTCGCATCAATCAATTCCCGGATAAGTGTCTGTTCCCAGAAGGTCTGGATTGTACGCACGAATTCATCATTACTTGCAAGGCCCAGTTCCATGGCCTCCTGAACCATCAACCTCCGGTCTATTACCGTCTGGAGCTGCTGATTAATTGCCGCAGGAGTTACGGAATAGGCAGGGTTCTGTTTTGACCGCAATGCCATCTCTCTCTGAAAATCTTCCAGTTTGATCGTCTCATTGTTTACTGAAGCGATATATTCGGACCTGTCTTTAGAATCACTGCTGCACCCCGGAAGGAATGGAATGAAAATAATAAATAAGAGAATAAAGGCGGGCAAAAAACGAATTCGCTGATAATTATTTGTAACCATATTTCAGTTAGCTTATAAAAACACCCGGGGAATGTCAAACAGAAACGCCTGTCATCTTTCATGATGGCAGGCGTTTCTTTACATCATATATCTACAGCGATCTATTTGTTTTTCCCGGCTCTCCTATACACGAAGGGGATCATCACAAGACCCAGGGAGAGAAGTGTCACTCCCGGATATTTTACTCCATAAACAAGGGGGGTAAGTGCAACTCTCGTCGTTATCCTCAACACATTATTTTTTCTTATGTAGTCTGCTATTGGTGGCGATGTTTTATAGTAAAAGGTCACGAATGCTTTTCCTGCCCAATTTGTCAGTAAATAGTTGTCCCTGAATTCCGTCAATACCCGCACATGGGGATCAAGATAACTTCCGTAGGCGGCTGTAGCTATAAAACAGCCTCCTCCCCCGCCGCTTCCTCCTCCGCCATTTCCATTGCTTTTAGTTTTTGGTGAACTTCTCACTATCTCAGGATCAGTATATCTGAAAATCGCGATGGCAGTCTGCTGCTGCCTCTCCTCTCCAGATCCGGGGGCACGGTCTTTCGCCTGAAAAGTGATGTCTATAAACTCCCCTTCAGCGATAGCAGGCAACGTCCATGCGAAAAGACCCTTTTTATTGCCATCAACCGTTATTTTGGGGAGATTCCCCTCTAAGAGATCAGATGGAAGCCCCGGGGACAGTTTTACATCGATAACATCCCAGCCATAAGGGACAAAGTCGCTTCCATCTGCCTCCAGCTGCTCGCTGTATTTTGTTTCGACTTCCTGAGAAGGAAGAATCTGCGTTGTAATGGTCAAATGCTGAGGTTGGTCGCAAAGGCTGCCGGCCTTAATGAATATAGCAGAGTCAATTTTATTATCATCTCCGTCTGCGATAGCCAGTTTTACTTCGTATGTTTTGTCCGGATCAAGACCAAGTGCCCGGGCAGTAATAACGGTGGTGAAACCGTCATACTGAAAATCGAAGGGAGTGGGTGAAGGGAAAAAGTCCAGGATATCATTATTAATAAAAAAGTTGTTACCAACCAAATGATTGACATTGTTTATTGCTACAGGCTCATTTGTTACCGGGATAAGGGCTATGTTGTTATTTTTTGTATAGGCGGCTGATCCCTTCTCACGGTAAAAGAATGCGAACACGTCATTAAATCTTGTCCCCACTTTTTCTTTATACTCATCGGACGCGAAAACAAAAGTAATGTAAAAATTGCCCGTACCTGACTGTAAATCAAACTCAAGAGAAGCTGCATCATCTGTTGTTATTCCCGGGACAAGAGTATCAAGGTCAGCATCATTCAACCCGCTGCTGATCCAGGAGATATTGGGTATAGTGTTCGCCCCCTCGGCATTGAGGGCCCGGCCCGAAGTCAAGATACTGCCTGATTCTATCCCCATCCCGGGGGCGGAACCAGTTCCGGAAATTCCGCCTGTAAATGTACCTGATGCATCCAGCGTCCCTGTATATTTGATGTTCGAAATAGAGAGTTCCGGGCATAATTCCTCATCATAAATCGAACTGATCAGCGCGTTTTCCAGATCGGGAATGCTGCCTTCCTCCTGCACAGTAATTCCTGCACAGGCAACTCCCCCCGCATGGGAAAAAGCAATGAGAAATATTAATATTACCAAAACAGCCAATCCATTCAGCTGCCCCTTCATTCCTCTTTTTCTATATACCATGAATTGTTCCGATGAAGCTATTCTTGTCATTACTCTGCTCCTTGCGCTGTATAGTTAAAATATTTTTAGCATGATTCCAAAATCAGGGCTGAATAGGTATACTCTGCGACCTGTCAAGTCTCCTGAAGTCTCCCATTTTTATAACTGTCTGTTCTGGTGCTGCCGGGACCAGCAAAGGTACCGGGGCCTCTTCAATGAGAGGTATGGCCAGAGGAGGACACTGGGAACAGACCAGATCGTCGAAGGCAATGGGAACCGGTTGTGACGGCGTGTCCAGTGCCCGCCCCCCAAGAGGCGTATAGGTGTATACTTCACCTTCAGTGGGAAGCTGCGCCACAACAGGAACAAGCTCCCGTGCAGCTGTGTCCCATCCATGCTTTTTTTCATCTATCTCGTTAAAGGTACAGGAATCATCCATGTACTTGCTGCGGGGAACAGCCCTGAAACATGATCTCCACTTTACGAAAACTTCTTCCCCGGGGTGCTCATTATTCGAGGCCAGAAGCGTCCCTCCGCTCCCATAAAACCATGAGCTTCCTTTCTCATAGATAAAATAAAAGTCTGTTCCTGAGGCATCGGCCCTGGCATTCGGAGTGATTATTTCGAGATCTGACAATCCGTCAGGGAGAATGGTCCTGATCTTCCCTCTCGTAAGGGTAAAGGTCCTTGCCTGTGTTTCATCATTCTCATTAAACAGAAAATCTGTAATCTCCATTCTGGTATTATGGGCAAGCCTTACTACTGAAGCATCACGAAACGTGACTTCTGCCCTGGATTTTGTCTTCGTCCTGATAATGTCTTTCACAGACACCGGGGCACCGACTTCTACGGGCACTGCCCGTTCCTGTCCATCCTTGATAATTTCCACCCTTCCATCGAGAAAGGTAAAGGTGCCTACCTTGTCAGCATGGACTGGGGTTATGGCAAAGAATAAAAAAAGTGCGGTCAAAACATTGTTTAGTGAAAATATTATTTTTCTGTTCAGCATTGTACATACCTCCAGGCTGATTTCATATTCAAATATTTATATACAAAGATCTTTCATACAATGAATTTTAACCCGACCCTGTACTCTTTATCATAGGGCATATTCCAGACAACCATTGCCAGTGTAGGGATCTGAACAGGCATTCCGGGGACAGGAAGGTTAATTTTTAATATTTGCATATCTTCCATGTCATCGGACGTATTCATACATAGACCGCTTTCACTCAAATCAACTGCCCTGCCCTCGCCAGTCTTCGGAACATCTTCCCACTCCACAGGAGGAGAAGAACGTTCATATGACACAGAACATGAATATTCCTGCCTTGTATGATCTCTGCGTTCTTTCATTATAATCATTTTAAATTTAACTTGTTTCCGGTACGTTGTCAATTCCCCCATTTGGGGGGGGCATGTCAGAATACAATACAATATATTCATCCATGAGTCTATTTTTCATTTTGTATGTGTACAACAGATCAGGGATAGTAACTACATGAAAAATCGGAAGGAAAGAACTGATTGGCACTGCAAAAACATCTCGCTCCTCAATCCGGACAGTACAATCATGACTGACATTCTGATATGTTACTATACATTTATACTATGCTGGCACTGTCGAGGGGAATGATTGCACAGCATGTAATTTTGAGGAACGTGCTGATTCTTCTCAGCCTTTTTGTTGCTGGTGAGCTGCACGTGAAGATTTCAGACGTTCCGGTATTCTCATGGAGAGTATAATTATTGGGATGATGAGGCACATTTTATTATTTTGATATTTCAATGGACGAATCGACAACACAAGTGGAAAATCGGCTGGAGATGTTAATTGCCGACTTACGTTTTTCTGACTGCTATATTCCGACATGTCGTGATGGTAGCTCGATACACAAAGTGCCGCCAGCAAACTATGCAACGAATGTTTAACGGGCCATATCAAATTTGTTGGCTAATAGCGCCAGCCTGTTATTTTTTTGGGTTGATCCATGTCCGATAGTGTTTGATAACCCGCTTATTGAATAGCCTTTCGGAGATAAGGCCTCACTCAACGATCATCATGATCGAGCTCGCTTCCCTGGTACTGCCTTGCAAACTTTAGCTGAATTTCTCGGCAGCTTCGATCAGCGGTCAATAGCGATACAGTGCCGAGATGAATCAGGCACGCCAGTCAGTTGCATTTATTTCCAGCTGTTTTTCTGATGACATATGAGACGCATCGAAATTGTAGGAAGGTGTTTTCATAGAATACTACGCGAGCGTGAAATAATAATGCTGATTCTGTTTCTCGATAGAGTCTGCCGGTGTGGCGCCAGTTATCAATTCTTTGCGGGTTTATTTCACAGATAGA
>CALZGI010000222.1 GCA_945786855.1 Thermodesulfovibrionia bacterium
ATTGTAAGAAATGTGGAAAAACTCTTGCCGAATCTGATGAGTGAAGATATAACGATTAAGAGTATATTGAGTGATAACTTCCAGGCAGTGCAGGCAGACCCCGGGCAGATAGACCAGATTATTATGAATCTTGCCACCAATGCACGGGATGCAATGCCCGATGGGGGGGCTCTCACCATAGAGACAGGGCTGGAAAACCTAAATGAAAATTTCATAAAGAAATATGGCTATGGAAAGCCGGGCATGCATGCTTTTCTGTCAATGACCGACTCAGGGATTGGAATTGATGAAAAAATGAAAGATACTATATTTGAACCTTTCTTCACAACGAAAGAGGTCGGAAAAGGAACAGGGCTGGGGCTTTCCATGGTTTACGGGATAGTCAAACAGCATGAAGGATTCGTCGATATTCGCAGTGAGCCGGGCGAAGGGACTGCCTTCCGTATCTACTTGCCTGTAGTCAATGCCTCTGTAGAAATTGAGAAGGAAGAAGAACAGACTGTTGTAAGAGGTGGTTCGGAAACGGTTCTCCTTGCAGAGGACAGTCAGGAAGTGAGAGAGTTTGTTGAGCATGTCCTTGAAACGTCAGGATACAGGGTGATAACAGCCGAAAATGGAAGGGATGCTGTTGAGAGGTTCAGGGAGAAAAAAGATTTAATTCAGCTTCTGCTCTTTGATGTAATCATGCCTGAAAAAAACGGAAAAGAAGCCTCTTCTGAAATCAGGAAGATAAACGCCGATATAAAAACATTATTTCTGAGCGGGTATACTGCAGACCTCATACATCAAAAGGGAATAGTAGAGGAGGGAGTAAATTTGGTGATGAAGCCAGTAATGGCAAACACCCTTTTAGCAAAGGTGAGAGAGGTGCTGGATACCTAGCCCGCATATTGCATAAAGGCGGCCGATAGAGCAGTAATATATGCGGGCTAGTTTAAGGATTACTTCCTCTTAAACATTTTATTCAGATCGTCCAGAGACAGGTAAATCCTTGTCGGCCTTCCGTGGGGGCACTTATCCGGCTCTTCAGCCAGCTCAAGGTCAGACATCATCCTTGAAAGTTCTTCGTTGTTCAGGTGTTCCCGTCCTCTGACGGATTTGTGGCAGGCCAGTCGTGCAGCTATATTTTTTAGCAGGGTACTCTCAGACAGATCACCCGTAATCCCGTTCGTTTCCTCTTCAAGCAGTCCCGCTGCAATATCCAGGAGGAGCCCTTTCATGTCCGCTTTCCTTAGTTCCCGCGGTAAAGTACTAATGATCAGGCTGTTCCCTCCGAACTCCTCGATATCAAGGCCGAACCCCCTGAGGAAATCCCCGTGCCTGACAATCAGTTTGTATTCCTTGACGGGCAGCTCGATCCGTATGGGCAGAAAGAGCGGTTCAGTTTCAATTGAAGTCTTTTTAAGAAACCCTTCGTATAAAATCCTCTCGTGGGCCGCATGCTGGTCGATTATGAGCAGCCCCTTTTCATTCACCGTGGCTATGAACGAGTCTCCAATGTGGAAAAATGATGAAACGTGGGAAGCAATGCCCGATGTGAAAAAATCTTCCTGAGTGCCTCCTGCGGCTTCGGAGATTGACTCACTCACGCCGGGGGGGGGCGATTGAGGGAAATTGTAGGAGGATGTTCCCTGATGCCCGGATCCTTTCAGCCTCGCTGGCGATGACAGGTCTATTTCGCATCCCGGATTGAGCGCCTCATAGACGGCGGCCCCCACAAACCGGTGAATGTCATCAGGTCTTTCAAACTTTACTTCCCTTTTTGCAGGATGGACGTTTACATCAACCCTTTCGGGATCAATGTCGAGGAAGAGGAAGTATGCCGGATGCCTGTCCTTAGACAGCACGTCCCGGCATGCATGATACACTGCGTGGTTTATAGTCGGGTTTTTTACGGGGCGCCTGTTTACGAAAATCAGCTGATGACTCCTGCTTGCCCTCGTAATGTCCGGTGATGAGATAAACCCCTGTACTTTCATTGCTTTTGATTTTTTTTCTACCCCGATAAACTCTTCGGCCATCTCATCTCCGTACAGCTGGGCCAGCCGCTCTCTCATGTCCGTGGCAGAGGGTGCGTTCAACACTTCGCTGTTATTATGGAGGAGAATTAAGGCTGTACCGGGATAGGCAAATGCCTTCTGTACAACTGTTTCGATAATATGAGACAGTTCGGTCGGAACGGTCTTTAAGAATTTTCTTCTTGCCGGAGTGTTGTAAAAAAGGTCCCTGATTTCCATTGTTGTTCCCTGAACAGGCGGTGCTTCTGATATCTCTTTATTCTGGCTCGTTCCAATTTCGATTCTCGTCCCGATATGTGAGCCTGCCGTTGCAGTGGTCAGCGTAACCTTCGATACGGATGCTATGGAGGGCAGTGCTTCCCCCCGGAAACCGAGCGTGGAAAGATGGAAGAGTTCATCTTCAGAATGTATTTTGCTGGTGGCGTGCCGCTCAAAGCAGAGGAGGGCATCTTCTTTTTCCATGCCGCTGCCATTATCAGATACTTTGATAAGTTTCTTGCCGCCGTGAAGAATTTCAACGTCTATCTTTGTTGCGCCTGCGTCAATGGCATTGTCTATCAACTCTCTTACAATCGACGCAGGCCGTTCGATTACTTCACCTGCAGCAATTTTATTGATAAGCAGATCGGGGAGCAGCGATATTTTGGGCATACCTAAATAATTAAATTTAAAATGACACAACACAAATTTTAAACAAGAACATTCTGAATGTTCATTATACAATGTGGGATTTGTAATTTGGAATTTACTAGGTTTTTATCATTTTTTCCAGCATGATAAAAAACCTGCCAAGCCTTTTGTAGGCGAGGTATAAATAAAGTTCAACGAAGCATGTGTAATTTCTGTTTTTCCATCTCCAGAGAGACAGGGCGTGCAATGGGCCGAAAACTATCTTGCTCCAGAAGTTTTTCAGAAACCTGTCATACCGGAAGGCGAGAAATGAATTTATGTAGATGGCGTTTAAAA
>CALZGI010000223.1 GCA_945786855.1 Thermodesulfovibrionia bacterium
CGTGAATCCTGATGATGCCTTTCTCCCTTAATTCCCCGTCATCAACTGCTGACCGCCCTTCACAAAATTCATAGCCCAGCCCATGATGGAGGTCATGATAAAGATTTGCGCCGGTAGAGACTATCCAGTCAACCAGCCCGGCTTTTATCAAAGGGATCAGACAGCTTCGCCCGATCCCCGCAGGCACAAGTGCTCCTGCCAGGGAAATCCCGATTCTTACCTTTTTCCTGGCCACATGCTTCGCAAACAGTTCACAGGCCTTCCTGAACGATCCGGCATTAAATGAAAACATGGAACTTTCAATGACCTCGTCAACAGGCATGCCTTTTACTATAGGCTTCGGATTTAACGAGGCATGCCGGCCGGGGCCTGACAACTTCCTGTGTTTCTTTTTCACTGTTTCAGTTTAATCCTTTCCTCTCTGAAGAAACTGCCATTATCTTATCATACCGAATTTATGAACTGGACAAATGGTGACAACGCCCGCGGAAGGAACATATTCCATCACAACAATCTATTACATAAAAAATATCGAAGCCTGAAGTCCGGCGAATTTAAAGCCGCCCCGTCTGTTTCTCGCTTGCGACAACCGATATCCCCGAAGAGTCCAGGCTTACACGGAAATAGGGCTCCGTATTTTTATGCCCGATTTTCACCCCTTCTTCAATAACATTATAGGAGTCAACGATAGCCTTGTTCAGCATGCATCCCTTTTTGAGGACAACCCGATCCATGACAATTGAATCCCTGACCTCCACACCGTCTTCAATAGTGACTCCCCTCCGTATCACCGAATTTATAATCTTTGCCCTTTTAATCATCGTACCCTCTGCGATAATACTGTTCGTGATTTCCCCACCCATGATTTTTGTGGCTGGCAGGTCATTTCTCGATGCACGGATAGGCCAGCGTTCATTATTAATGTCGAAGAGCGGATTGTCACCAAGCATGTCCTGATGGGCGTCCCAGAACGCCTTGATGTTACCCACATCCCTCCAGTAGCCCCTCTCTTCAAAATCCTTTGATCCCGGGATAGTGCTCGTTGCAAAGTCATAGGCAAAAAGCCTGTGGCCGTCTTTTAAAAGATTGGGGATGACATGTTTGCCAAAATCATTCTCCTTGTTTCGTTCAGCCTGTTGCAACCCCTTAATTAATATATCAGCGTTAAAAATATAGTTTCCCATCGAGCAGTATGCTCTTGAAGCGTCATTCGGCATTGGCGGGGGATTTTCAGGCTTTTCAATAAAGGCCTTCACACTCCCGTCCTGATAGGTATCAATTATTCCAAAAGCGCT
Source organism: Thermodesulfovibrionia bacterium (assembly GCA_945786855.1). Lineage (GTDB taxonomy): Bacteria > Nitrospirota > Thermodesulfovibrionia > UBA6902 > UBA6902 > CALZGI01. The sequence continues at coordinate 1,296 of CALZGI010000223.1, forward strand.
GGCCTGATCGATCGGTACCGGCATCGCAGCAACTGTAACATCCGCCTGCCGGTCAATATGAGAATCTACCATCTGCCGTATATCCATACGGTACACGTGGTCAGCACCAAACACAATCACCAGCTCCGGATTGTGCTGCCGGATAAGGTTCATGTTCTGGAATACGGCGTTTGCTGTCCCCTGAAACCAGTCTTTTCCATACCTCATCTGGGGAGGGACGACAGTCACGAAGTGGTCGGGCATAAGAGCCGAAAGCCCCCAGTTCTCCCGGACATATTCAATCAGGGACTGTGATTTATATTGCACAAGAAGATAAATGGAATAAATGTGAGAGTTAATAAGATTGCTGAGAACAAAATCTACGATGCGGTAGCGTCCACCGAATGGAACAGACGGCTTTGAACGCTCAAAGGTCAGCGGGAAGAGCCTTTCCCCCCTGCCCCCCGCCATGATCATCGCGAGAGTTTTAGGATAAGCCATGGTATTTATTCACCTTTCGATAGAATATGTTTGTTGATACCATTATACATTATTAGACAGCGAACGCAATTATGGTTTTAAGTACGATAAGAGCAGAAGTTCAAACGGTCAGTAAGCCCTCATGCGCTTATGCCTGTCATTCCGGGTCAAAACTCTTTAATCCTGAACCCAAGCCGCTCTATGTTCTCCCGTACAATCTGTTTGAAGTAGTCTTCTTCAACTTCAAGCCCGGCAGGGTCATATTCAATGACCGCGCTGTCATTATTCTTCACGCTGACCGAATGGACTCCCTTCATCTTGCCGATAAACGTTCTTATACCTTCCACGCAGCCATGACAATACACGTGACCGACCTTGAATGATAGTACTGCCATCATTTCTCCCTGATCCGGAGGCCCTTCAATCTTCAGAAGCTCCAGTTGTCTGACAACTCCGGATTACTTGCCGGACGGAGCAGCCGTCTGCGACTTCTGACCCTGTGCTATTGCATTAATTTTTTTCAGCAGCTTTTCCAGTTTCTGGTTCCTCTTTTTCAGTGCCGCTATCTGTGCACTCTGATCTTTTTTTGATTCACCCTGCAGTTCCGTATAGGAAACGAGGCCTTTCAGTTTGCTTATCTGCGCCTGAAGCCCCTGTTTCTCCTTCTCGAGAGAGGCTATCTGATCAATGCTTCCCTGAGCGGCTTCAAGCTTCATTTCCGCGTGAGCAGCAACCCCCCTGAGCTTGTTGATCTGTCCATGAAGGGCAGCCTTTTCTTTCTCCAGCTCAGCTATCCGGCCTTTGTTTTCTTCCCCCGATTCAACCTGGAGCTCCGTGTGGGCAACAACTCCCTTGAGTTTCCCTATCTGGTCCTGCAATTCTTTATTTTTTGCTTTTAACTGTTTATTTTCTCTGGAAACCTTGTCTTTGTCCGCTTTTTCCAGCCTGCTTGTGAGGGTCTGATTGTCCTGTTCCAGCTTTTCTATTCCCTGAATCGCCTGAGTCAGTATCTGTTTCATATCAGCCCCCTTTGGTTCATTACTTTTTGATGTACAGGACTGGCTGAACAGTGCAATTGATGCAGCGGCTGCGACGGCAAATAAAATTGTCTTTCTCTTTTTCATACTTATCTCTTCCTCCCTTTTTTAATGATTTTTTATTTTAGAATTACAGGTATGTGTATATTATATCCTATTGACCTCAGATTGGAACCCTTTCCCGGAAAGAAACTCTCCGGTATCCACGGGTACTGACTGTTTAGAATCTGTCCATAAACGATACCTTGTATAATCTGTCATTGTCCGGCTTGACCGGACAATGACAAAAATTGACTTTACGGACAGACACTATTTGAATCTCTCTGCAGCACTTTTTATGGCTTCTGAAATTGATGTTAATGCCAGTTCTGCACCCTCTTTCATATCAGCCAGGGCATCCAGGGAAGCCCGGGTTATTTCATCCAGTTGAGCTTTTGCCGTCGACAGCTGTGTCTCAATTTTTTCAATCTCCGGCTTCAGCGCCTCTTTGATTTCTTTCCCCCCAAGATCGGCCTGAACTCTCAATTCATCAAACTTCACATGAAGCAACTCTATCTCGTCTTGGAGCACCTTCATTATTTCCTCTTTCTTCATCCATATCTCCTTTCATAGAATGTGTGTATCACGCCTCAGGGCTTGTCCCCTGTTTCTATTTTTTTCAGTTCTCCTCCCTCAAAGGTGAGGATTCTCAGGAACCTGTTTGAGCCGAGGTTATATGTCCACTTTTCAATGAGCACTGTTTTCGAACCCATGTATATTCCCATCCATCTGCGGACGATCTTTCGCTCACCCACAACCTCCTGAAAAAAAGGTTCTCCACACCTCAAGAGCACTTCCACCTTGCTGTCACCGCTGCTGATGATCCTTGTCCCGCAATCCATGGAATCAGCTTGCGCGATTCCTGCAGCGAAAAGGAACGCCAATAAGGTGAGCACCATTTTCCGCCCCACCGAGAAAACTCCTGCTGTTTTTCTCATAGTTAAATGATATCATGAAAAAGTATTCACATTTATTTTCTTAATGAATAGAGGGATTCAATTTTTATGCTCTCCTGTTCAAAAGAGGATCCTGCGGTACCCCGACAGCCGCCCCGTTCCGCATGATCGCACGTCTGCTCTTTCACTCATCCGCAAAGACAATGGTCCTCGTACGAATAACGTCTTTATGGGCAGCTATCTCGTCCACCACCTCATCGGAAATCGGTGATTCAAGATCGATAATGTTATACCCGACGGAACCGTTGCTCTCGTTCAGATAACTGGAGATATTAATACCGCGGGCGCCAATTGTCTGAGATGCAAAACCGATCATGCCGGGGACATCCCGGTTTATCATGATCAGGCGGGTATGAATGTTGTCTGAGGGAATTGACTCCACGGTAGGAAAGTTCACGCTGTTCGTAACCGCGCCATATTCAAGATAGGCCCTGAGCTCCCTCACTGCCATTACTGAGCACAGTTCCTCCGATTCTTCCGTACTCGCTCCGAGATGGGGAGAAGATATGACGTGCCGATGACGAAGCATGGCTGCTGTCGGAAAATCGGTAATATAACTGTCGATTTGTCCACTCTCAAGGGCTTTAAGGACGCTCTTTTCATCGACCAGCGGTCCACGGGCATAGTTGACAAGAATGGCTCCCGGCGGAAGCAGCTTCAGTACATCAGCATTGACAAAACCCTGCAGCTTCTCATTCACAGGCATATGCAGAGTCAGTACATTTGACTGCTTCACGACCTCCCGCCAGTTCACCGCAAGAGACACATCAGACGATAACTGATGAATATTTTCGAGTGCCGGCGACGGATCGAAGGCGGCAACGTTCATCTGTCGCTGGATAGCGCCATTCGAAACAAGTACGCCAATCTTCCCAAGTCCGAGAACACCAAGAGTTTTGCCGGCCAGTTCAAAGCCCCGGAAGGCCTTCTTCCTGGCCTCCACCTTCTGAGTCACTTCACTGTCGCTCAAACCTTCCAGACCACGGCAAAAGTCTATTGCACGGTGGATATTACGGGCGCTTATTCCGAGCATTATAAAAACCAGTTCTGCTACCGCGTTCGCATTGGCTCCCGGTGTGTTCAATACGCAAACCCCCCTCTCAGTCGCCCTTTCAACTGAGATGTTATTTACGCCGGCACCGGCCCGGGCCACCGCCAGAAGGGACGGATATTCATCGGTATTCACCTGTGAACTTCGCACCAGAATTCCCGCAGGGTCTTCCGTATCAGCTCCCATTGAATAATCGGCTCCCAGCAATGCCAGTCCTTCCTGTGCAATATTGTTCACAACTTTGATTCGATAGTGCGGCAAACCACTCTCCCTGTTATTTCAGCTTTCCACTGATATAAATTTTCAATCAGTCCATTTCAGATATTGTTATAATATATCACATTTATTAACACTCTGATTCCGTGAATGTCTTCTTAAACGCAGGTGCACTTTTGCACTTGCATGAAATGCTGTCAAAACTACCTGTATCATTTTTATAAAAGTTCATTATAAATGAAAGAGAGGCGCACAATGACTAAAAAAACAGAATACTCATGCAGCACATGCAGCACGGTATGGCAGAAAAGGGGGGAAACAAACTGCTGGTGTAAAGATCCTGAAAAGCGGTCTCCTAAACCGGCGTACTGTCCGACAGAAAATCACAATGACATAATAGATGAATCCTTTGATCTTTATGACGGGAATAGCGGTGATGCCATGATAGCTAGAGTCGCCACACGGGTCGAAGGAATGTGTTACCAGCCTGTCCCCGGCAGTGATGCAGTGAATGCGCGGTGGACCCGTGTTGAAGACACAATTGCCTTTGCCAAGCTGATGAAATACAAAAAAATCGGCATCGCAACCTGCATTGGACTCCTGGATGAAACAAACAGACTTGCCGACATCCTGCGTGCACAGGAATTTACTCCTTTGAGCGTCTGTTGTAAAGCAGGGAGCATAGACAAGGGAAAACTTGGCGTTGACGAAAAAGATAAGGTCCGGCCATTGACGTTTGAACCAGCATGTAATCCGGTGGCCCAGGCCAGACTTATGAACCGTGCTGAAACTGATATGAATATTATCGTTGGACTCTGTGTCGGTCATGATATGCTGTTTAGCAAATATTCAGAAGCGCCGGTGACAACACTGGTAGTGAAAGACAGGGTGACAGGCCACAACCCCGTAAGCGTACTCTACGGACAAAATTTTTATTATAAGAGGTTACAGACTCAACCGGTAGATGTGGGGGAATAGCTTCAGCTTATTATAAAAAAATCTTCTTTACACGCCCGACGGCTCCACTTTCCAGACGGACCTTTATCCCATGTGTATGACAGGGTGACTTGGTTAAGATATCTTTCACCCTGCCTTCAGTCAGGTTACCGGCCCTCTGGTCTTTCTTCAATACGACCGCAACGCGCAATCCAGTCGATATGTCCGCACGTTTAGTACCATCCATCAACGTTCCTCCTCTATGGAATTACACATGAAACGGGGGAAGGAATCTCTCCCCCGGCAAACTGATACATTTATGCGTGAGGAAAACTTTGGAACAGGAAGTTACCTTTGCTCCTGGTTTTGGACAAGCAGTTTTGATCCATCTTTAAAAAGAATATCCATTTTATGCGGATTAATTACTGATACAACAATGCCGATCCCGAACCTGGAATGATCCACAATATCATCTTTTGTGTAGTTTCCATTTATGCTGTATTTCCTGGCTGAAGACAGGTCACCACCGGTTATTGTTGCTAAAAGTTCATTATAATCTTCTTCCGGTGATTTTTTCTTCCTTCCGGTTTTGGTTGACTTTGCCCGGCTTGTCACGGCCAGTTTTGTGCGAAAGTTGTGCAAGCCGTTACAAGTATTGCATTTGACTCTTTTCGGAGCGTTTTCAACAATGGCAACAATAGTGTGCCCCAGTTCCAGCTTACATTTTGTACACCACGATTCTACATAGCCACCTACAGTATATTTTTCAGTCATCTTTTTATCTTTCGGAATTTAACATCTATGTTTAATAAAAAAACACAGAACCAGCAGTTTCCTTTACACTTCTCCGGAGTATCTTTTATAGGCTTTACTGTGACTTCCTATACTGTTTACTCCTGAGCATCGCCTGCCAATTTCTGTGCGTCACTGAGCGGTTTCGTTTTCGGAATTCACAACCGCCTTTACCATCTTTCGGTGCTCGGTCATTATTTACTTCCTGTTTTTCTCATGCAGCATTTTTTGATCCTGCACATTCCGGAAGGCCTTGCCGTGTTTACCCTCCCTGAACAATATCGTTTTTAAAATGTGGCCGTTCTTTGTGAATCAAACGGCCACATTTCTAATCAATATTCATGGACTGAGACGCAAAAATATTTGGTATATTTCTTAAAGCGGTCTGCAATCGATGGGATTGTCTTCCAGGGTTAAATCTTTTCGATATTTACTGCCTTCGGACCCTTGTCACCTTCAACAACTTCATAGCTGACAGCATCGCCTTCACCCAGAGTTTTAAACCCGTCGCCTTTAATCTCTGAATAGTGTGCAAAAACATCTGCTCCGCCGTCATCCTGGGTTATGAAACCAAACCCTTTTGATTCATTGAACCATTTTACAGTTCCCTTAGCCATACTAACTTCCCTCCTTGAATATTAAACTGAATTCCCGATGAACCCAGTTTTTAATAAAAAAGGTCACAAAGTTTGAAGCCTTTGTGACCGTCTGTGTGTCAAAAGTTCCTGAAACTTCCTCACAATGATGGCATCTTTTATTCTGAAAAGTCAATGCCCCGGAAAAAAAGCGCGGAAGATCGGAAGTGCGGACAAGCGAATGCGGGAAAGTACGCGTTACTGTTCCTTTTTTTCATCTATCCTTCCGATCTTCCGCACTTTTGCACTCTACACTTATGGTATACTTCAAAATTGCATTCTCAGGGGCCGTCATTTTTTATGCCCTGTTGAAAGGAAGGATTTTATAAATGAGCAGCGAACCCAACAAAGTTATCTATTCCATGGTCGGTGTCAGCAAATACTACGACAGGAAACCTGTTTTGAAAGATATCTACCTCTCCTATTTTTACGGGGCAAAGATAGGCGTCATAGGCCTGAACGGGTCGGGAAAGAGCTCCCTTCTCCGTATTCTTGCGGGTCGGGACAAAGAATTTAATGGGGAGACGGTTCTCTCCCCGGGTCATACTGTTGGATTTCTTGAGCAGGAGCCTGAGTTGGATGACGGGAAGACTGTTCGGCAGATTGTTGAGGAGGGAGTACAGGAAACTGTGGACGCTCTCGAGGAATACAACCGTATTAATGAGAAATTCGCTGAACCCATGTCTGATGATGATATGAACAAGCTCATTGAGCGACAGGGACAGGTACAGGAAAAACTTGACGCCCTTGATGCATGGGATCTGGATTCACGTCTGGAGATGGCCATGGATGCCCTGCGCTGTCCTCCGGGAGATACCTCTGTAAAGGTTCTCTCTGGTGGAGAAAAACGCCGTGTCGCCCTTTGCAGGCTGCTTCTGCAAAAGCCGGACATCCTCCTTCTTGACGAGCCGACAAATCATCTTGATGCTGAAACCGTTGCCTGGCTGGAACACCATCTTCACAGCTATCCCGGCACCATTATCGCCGTGACCCATGACCGCTATTTCCTTGATAATGTCGCAGGGTGGATCCTGGAACTGGACCGGGGCGAGGGGATCCCCTGGAAAGGGAATTACTCCTCATGGCTGGAACAGAAAAGCACCCGGCTTCAGAAAGAAGAAAAATCGGAGAGCGAAAGACAAAAGACGCTGCAGCGGGAGCTTGAATGGATAAGGATGTCTCCCAAGGGACGTCATGCAAAGTCGAAAGCACGTATTCAATCTTATGAAGAGCTCCTCAATCAGGACGTGGAGAAAAGATCAAAGGAGCTGGAAATCTACATTCCTCCCGGGCCGCGACTTGGAAATGTGGTCATCAGTGCTGAAAACAGAGGCAAAGCATACGGGGAAAATATTCTCATGGACCAATTGAGCTTCTCTCTTCCTCCCGGCGGAATAGTCGGAATTATTGGCCCGAACGGGGCAGGAAAGACTACCCTCTTCCGGATGATCACAGGACAGGAAAAGCCTGATTCGGGAACTTTTAAAACCGGAGAGACCGTAGAGCTGGCATACGTTGACCAAAGCCGCGACGATCTTGATCCCGGGAAAACTATATGGGAAGTCATCACTGGTGGAGATGATACTATAACCCTCGGCAAAAAGCAGGTTAATTCACGGGCCTATGTTGCACGTTTCAATTTCTCCGGGAGTGATCAGCAGAAAAAAGTGTCCATGTTGTCGGGGGGAGAAAGAAACCGGGTTCACCTGGCCCGCATGCTCAAGGCAGGTGTCAATGTCCTGCTTCTTGACGAACCCACAAATGATCTGGATGTAAACACCATGCGTGCAATGGAAGAAGCACTTGAGAATTTTGCGGGCTGTGCTGTAGTCATAAGCCACGACAGGTGGTTCCTTGATCGTGTCGCTACACATATACTTGCCTTCGAGGGTGACAGTAAAGCAGTCTGGTTTGATGGGAACTATTCCGAATATGAAGCGGACAGGAAAAAGCGGCTCGGTACTGATGCGGACCAGCCTCACCGCATCAAATACAGACATTTAACCAGAGAATGATTATCATAAAAAGAGAGCCGTCTTTGCCTTTGGTACATGCTTTCCATTATTGGATAGTTGCAGGGTTGAGCGGGACAATGAAAAATTATTATCCCGTCTTTCAGTAAATGTAACGAGAATGTTAAAATAGTGCCGAACATGCAAATCGCTCCTTTCGCAGTCGGTAAACCGTCTCTATACTGCCCAAGGAAGTATTCTGCATATCAAACAGCTTTCTTCACACGTACCGGGGCACAGAACATTCTGTTGAAGGGTGCCATTGAGGACGTGTATAGTAGTTGAGTTCAATTACACGAATGAAGCCAAGCCAGAACATTAAATGAAAAAGAAATTTCCTTTATTGCACATAGGCGATCTGACTGTTAATCCGCCCATTATACAGGGCGGCATGGGTGTACGGGTATCACGCTCAGGACTCGCTGCAGCAGTTGCAAATGAAGGCTGTGTCGGGATTATCGCAGGGGTCGGATTGGGAAAATTTGAAAACCTTCCCCGTTCAGAATATGAGTCTGTCAACAGGGAGGCCCTCAAGACAGAGATCAGAAAAGCCAAAAGCATGAGTAAAGGCATAATCGGAGTAAACCTTCTGGTTGCCCTTTCCGATTATGAGTCACTGGCGAAAACTGCTTCTGATGAAGGGGTTGACATCATAATATCCGGAGCAGGACTTCCCCTGGAGCTTCCAAAATATGTTACAAACAGGAATATCAAGCTGATCCCGATTATCTCATCAGTGAGGGCCCTGAAAATCATATGCAGCAAGTGGAAAAGAAATTTCGATAAACTGCCTGATGCAGTAATAGTTGAAGGAGCAAAAGCAGGGGGGCATATAGGGTACGATTATCAGGAAGTCGTTGACGGAACAACCTCATCTCTGGATGAACTGATCAGTGAAGTTGTAAAATATGCGAATTCCTTTGAGTCCCCGATTCCCGTTATTGCCGCCGGAGGTATTTTTGACGGCAGCGATATCGACCATTTCCTCAAATTGGGCGCCTCAGGAGTTCAGATGGGAACCCGCTTTGTCTGTACCGATGAATGTGACGCCCACGAAAATTTCAAAAAGGCTTATCTTGCTGCAGAGAAAGAAGACCTCGTTATTATTAAAAGCCCTGTTGGACTGCCCGGCAGGGTAATCAGAAACAGGTTTGTCGAGGATATTAAAAAAGGGAAAACCACCCCTACTTCATGCAACTACCGGTGCCTGAGAACCTGCAACCCGAAAGAAGCGCCATACTGCATTGCAAAGGCGCTGACGAATGCAGCAGAAGGACACCTTGAGGAAGGGTATGTGTTTGCAGGCTCGAACGCGTACCGATGCAATGAGATTGTTTCAGTGAAAAAACTGATAGCTGATCTGGCCCATGAATATGCTCAGTCGTAAATAATTATATTCAACATAGAGTGCAGGACTCAGGATTTAAGACCGCAGTGTCAATATCCTTTCTTTTTTCACCGTTTAATCATGAATAAACAATTTTATCTCAAAAATCCGTGGTTCAGCAGAGTTCTTCCTTTTGCGGCCTATATGCTGTTTACCGTAGCTTTCGACCTTCTGAAACCAATAGTTCCTGCCGGTGTGCTGGCTGATAATTTTACTGCCTTTACGTATCCGGTCAAGATTACTGCAGTTGCTGCACTGCTTCTCTATTTCTGGAAAACCTATGATGAACTGAGCCTGGACGGGTTTAAAATACTGCACATCTTCGGTGCCCTTGCAACGGGGGTGATCGTGTTTATCTTCTGGATAAACATGGACTGGAGTTTTGCGACTTTAGGAAGTTCAGAGTCTTATGATCCCCGGATCCTGCCTGAAAATCCCTATTACGCTTTTCTTGCCGTCCGCCTGGTGGGGACAGCCTTCGTCGTTCCGGTCTTCGAAGAACTATTCTGGCGCTCCTTTGTGCTGCGATATATTATTCATCAGGATTTCATTGCTGTACGGATCGGGACCTTCACATGGATGTCTTTTCTGATTTCTTCACTTCTGTTCGGGAGCGAACACTACCTCTGGCTGGCCGGAATCATGGCCGGAATCTTCTATAATCTGTTGCTCTACTGGAGCAGAAATATCTACGCATGCATAATAGCCCATGGTGTCACAAATCTTCTCCTGGGGATCTATGTGATCAGGACCGGGAACTGGCAGTTCTGGTAATACTATTTGACAGAAGAGCAGAAATTTAAGAACGGCCGTTTTAATGCTTTTTCACTTACTCCTGTGATCAACCATTCATTGTCATGCTAGAATTTAACCATGAATGAAGACGATTCAAAATTAGTCTACTCCACAGACCACGCAATTCCCCGTAAGGAGAAGCGTCCGGAACAGACCAGCCGGGGAAATGAGGACCCTGCGGACCAGTCAGTTAGAGTCCGCCTTGACCGGAAAGGCAGGGGAGGGAAATCAGTCACTCTCATTGAGGGGCTTCAGATGTCACAGAATCACATGGGAAAATTACTGAAGCAGTTAAAAGGCAAACTTGGCACCGGGGGAACGATCAGAGACAGCTCTCTCGAAATCCAGGGGGAGCACTGCGACGTGCTCATTTCAGTTTTAAGAACGATGGGATACAGGCCGAAGCAATCGGGGGCAAAAGCAGTGAAAAAGCGCAAAAGGGCAGAAGAATAGAGTATAAAACTGACTTCCATAAATATTTTTAAAGGAGGACATTGTGTCAGAACACAAGGTTACAATTTTCAGAGCCTACCCCTTTCAGGTGGGGCAGAAGATAAGAATTGAAGGGTCACGTCGAGAGGGTGACTGGGAAGTTGCCGGCATTAGTGAACACAAGGTCACTCTTCGCTGCCCTGTCTCTCACAAGGAATTTACATGGGACTCGTTCTGCTATTTTGCGGGGGAAAAAGAAGGGGAGCCCTGGCCTTTGGAAAAGTGAGACAAGTGCGGAAGTGCAATAGAGCAAAAATTGCTCTGCTGCACAGGTCAGACGCAAGACCGGCTTCATCCCCCTTATTTTTGTTATACTGAACGAATGGATTATTTTATTTCTCCGGTCACAGATCAAGAGGTTAAAAAAGAAAAGCAGAAGGCCCGGGACCTGAGGAAATCACAATGGTGGAAGCAAAAATGCTCTGAAGAAAAATGCTATTACTGTGGAGAAAATGTGCTTTCCAGAGATCTGACCATGGACCATATTGTGCCCATTATTCGGGGAGGTAAATCAGTAAAAAATAATCTTGTACCGGCCTGTAAAGAGTGCAACAACAACAAAAAACATTCCCTTCCTGTTGAATGGCAGGAATACCTGGACCGCTTGAAGAAGGAACCAACTGACTTATCATAATTATTTATGGTTTCTTGTCTTCTGCACTTCTGCACATCCGCTCTTTTGCACTTCTTTCACTCTTCAAATTTCGCCATAAAACTCTCGTACAAATTTTTTACGTAGGCCTTTTCCTGCTCAGGGTCCATTTCCTCAAACCTGTCGACCACATTCACAGACTCTTCGGGCATCTCGTTCAGAAACCTGGACGGTACCGAAGGCACTTCTTTTCCATACTTTCTCCGGTGGTCCGTGTAGGTAATAAACAATTCGTTCATTGCCCGGGTTATCCCCACATAGAAAAGCCTTCGTTCCTCCTCAACCCCTTCGCTGCTGTCCACCGATTTCTTATGGGGAAGGATGTCCTCTTCAGTGCCTGCAATAAAGACCACAGGAAATTCCAGGCCCTTTGAGGAATGGAATGATATGAGGGTCACTCCCTGGCCGCCCTTTTCCTCTTTCTCCTCTATGAGATCGGTGAGCGCCATTGTCTCAAGAAACCCCAGAATGGAAGGTGATTGAGCCACAGACTCGTAGTGGCGGACAGAATCAATAAATCCATCAATGTTTTCCAACCTCCTGAACGCAGCCTCAGGCGTCTTATAAAGCTTGCTGATATAATCTCTGAAATGAATATCCTCAATGAGCTCTTTCAGCACCGTTCCCATATCACGGCCCTTATCAAACTTGTCCTGGAAATGGCGGATCAGCCCGAGAAAACTGTCAGCCGAGTCAGCCGCCCGCCGGCTCAGACTGTTCATCTCCGCTGTTTTGCCAAAGCTGTCAAGAAGACACAGTCCATTTGATTGCGCATAATCGGAAAGTATGCTGAGAGCTGAGGGTCCAAGCCCTCTCTTCGGAGCATTCACCGCCCTGAGGAGGCTCAGGTCATCAGAGGGATTGGCAATAACCTTGAGATAGGCCGTAAGGTCCCTGATTTCCCTGCGTTCAAAATAGCTCGTCCCGCCCACAACCGAATAGGGGATTCTCCTGCTTCTCAGGGCCTCTTCAAAGGGCCTCGAAAATGTATTTGCCCTGTAGAGAACAGCCATATCGTTAAAAGATATATTTTTATCATCCCTCATTAAAGATATTCTGTCGGCAACCCATTCCGCCTCATCTTCCGTATCATCAGCCTTGAAAATATTTACTTTCGGCCCATCGCCTCTCTTTGTCCAGAGTGATTTTTCCATCCTTCTGTCGTTGTTCCCGATCACTCCGTTCGCGGCCTGAAGAATATGGCTGTACGAACGGTAGTTCTGCTCGAGCCTCACCGTAATGGTACGGTGAAAGTCCTTTTCGAAATTGAGAATGTTGCCGATGTCCGCCCCTCTCCATCCATATATGGACTGGTCGTCGTCACCGACAACGCAGATGTTCCTGCGCTGCCCCGCGAGAAGTTTGATAAAATCATACTGAATCCTGTTTGTGTCCTGATATTCATCGACCATGATATATCTGAATTGCTCCCTGTATCTGTCGCATACCTCAGGGTGCTCCCTGAAGAGCTTCAGGGTGAGTACAAGAAGGTCATCAAAGTCGAGGGCATTCATTGATTTCAGGGCCTCCCGATAGCGGGGATAAAGAAACGCTGAGGCTTCTTTCACAGGATCAGCGGATTCATCATCATCGGGGACGGAAAAATCATTTTTTGCCCTGCTTATTATTTCCAGGATTGATTCGGCTTTAAAATTCCTGTCGTGAAATTTTATATCGGACATAAGGTTCCTCAGGAGTGATACCTGCTCCGAGGTGCCGTAGATAGTGAAGTCCTTTCTGTAACCGAGCAGTTCGATTTCGCGCCTCAGGATCCTGAGACAAAGGGAATGGAATGTAGAGATGACAGGCCTGCCCCCGCCTTTTCTCACCATGGAGCGGACCCGTTCTTTCATTTCTCTCGCAGCCTTGTTCGTAAAGGTAACGGCCAGGATAGACGCTGCCTTCACGCCGCTGTGTATCAGATACGCCGTCCTTGTGGTTATGACTCTTGTCTTGCCCGAGCCGGCCCCTGCAAGTATAAGCAGCGGGCCGTCAGTATGCATGACCGCTTCCTTCTGCCGCGGATTGAGGCGTGAGAGTACGCTATATATATCAAATGACAATTGTATTTCCTTTCTGACTCTGGCTGTGCCAGGAGCGGAACGCCGGACAAAATGAAGTCAAGACTATTTATACTAAAGATTTATCAGGAATAAGGCAACGGACAGTACAAAAGCGCACAAGTGCAGGAGCACAAAAAGAGGAAGCATTCTAACGCCTGAGCCGGGGAGGCGTAATATGCTCATCCTCCCTGGGCAATGATGACAGGGGATAGTTTATCGCTTCCTCGTCGCAGGAACCCATTCTCTCCAACTGTTCAATCAAATGAAGCATGTCATCTCCCGTCACTGCCTGATAGGCTTTGCTTTTCAGCGCTCTTACCGCCAACCCCCTTGTATACCATCCAAAGAATTTTCGAAAACGGAGGACACCCATTTTTTCCCCGCTGAAAGCAATACTCGACACAAGATGTTTTTTCATGGTTTGTGCAATCTCATCTGCTCCAGGCCTTGGGGGAACTGTCCCCCGCGTCAGATACTCACCTATTTCCCGGAATATCCAGGGATTTCCAAGCACACCCCGTGCAAGAGTCACACCGTCACATCCTGTCTCATCAAATAGTTTTTTCACAAGCACGGGAGACAGGGCATCCCCGCTCGCGATCACCGGTATCTCAAGAGACTCTTTTACTTCCCTTATTGTCTCGTAATCCACATTCCCTCTGTATCCCTGCTTCCTTGTCCTGCCGTGAATAATAAGCCCCTTCACTCCTGCATCCTGAGCACAAAGAGCAACATGTACAGCATTCACAGATGATTCATCCCAGCCGGACCGAATCTTTACTGTCACAGGGACAGAGGTATTCTCAACAATGATTCTCAGCAGTTTTTGCAGCCGTGCAGGTTCCCTGAGCAACCCGGCACCCCTCCCCCCTGACACAACTTTTGCCACCGGACAGGCAGCGTTGAAATCCACAATATCGAAGGAATATTCCGATATTAATTCCAGTGACTTTCTGATGAGATCGGGATCGTTGCCCAGAAGCTGTACCCCCAGAGGCCGGTCCGCTTCCGTTGTAGAAAGCATTTTCAGTGTATTCAGGCTTTTGTGCACAAGTGCATTGGTGCTTATCATTTCCGTAAAGGCAAGTCCGCATCCGGCGGACCGGTTCACCATGCGGTAAGGCAGATCGCTTATCCCTGCCATGGGGGCAAG
>CALZGI010000224.1 GCA_945786855.1 Thermodesulfovibrionia bacterium
AAACTACAAACTCGGGGAAATTGCACGGAACAAAATCTGAGCAGGTTAAAACAGGCTATGCTGATCAATACAATTGTCCTCTGTGAAGCTCAGTCGAGTTCGGAAATAGAAAATGTTGTAACCACAATGTGTCCATGACGTGGACATATGCTTGAAACGTGTCCAAAAATTAGATTTTTATGGACATGAAATAATGATGTGTCCATAGCATGGACATGTGTTGAAATCAGGGATTGTTATACATTCAGTTTTTTGAGGAATATGCCAAACTTCTCTATGTGCCCCTCTTTTTCAGACCACCTCCTGATTTCAGCAACTTTTACCTTCTGCGCTTTTGCCACCATAACAGCCTGATCGAGAGCCTGGGGATCATTCCAGTGGTAATATGCTGCCAACCTGTCTTTTACACTGTCCGTTGGAGTAAGTAGCTTGAGACTGCCAAGGGGTGTTTTAATAGTTTTTTTCGTGCTTATTGGTTCGTTGCCGACGGATACCGGCGGAGCCACAAACTCAATGAAAAAAGGGCAGTCCTTCCTTATAAAATGTCGTGAACTTTCTCTCTTAAAACCAAGGCATGATAATATTCCAGCGATATCTTTGAGTGATGAATGAGAAACAAAATCCAGATCATAAGAGACATAGGTATTGTCTGTATATATAGAAACACAGGCTCCTCCCACCAGAACAGCATCAATGCTCTCTTTATTCAGTTCATGACAGACAAGAGCGGCAAGGTTTTTTATTTTGATATTCTTCCAGTCTACATTCATTACGGCTTACCTTTCCTCCGAGGTCTCGTCCGCTTTTTGTAATAGCGCTCTTTCTCCTCCTTCGGAACGTATTCATATGCCCTTGAAATGAGCGATTTCAACTCATTTAAAAAAGGATACCGAGGGTTATAGGTATACAGCCTCACCTTGCCCACAAGCCTGCTGACAATTATCCCGCTTTCTTCGAGCCGCTTTAACTGCTGCTGAAATTTATTCACCGGCTCATCAAATGTTTTTGCCATGCCGAGCGGATAGCCTTCACCATATACGAAAAGCGTGAAAAATACTTTCTCTATAACCGAATTACCGAAAAGCCCTTCAAGCATAAAAACCTCTCTACCATATTAGTTGGTATCACTACCTTTTTTCATGGTAATTAATTATTGCCTTATTGTCAAGAGATAAAACTGCTGATGACAGCACGTCAATTGGCGGCCGTGATAAAAAGAAATAAAAGAGGATGAACCACTCCAGGATCACCATTAAAAATCAGGGAGTTAGCCCTTTTGGCCAGCTCCTTTTTTTGCCCGGTCGTGCCTGGTGTGATATAATTTTTCATACAGAGGGATCTATCCTATTTATTCAACCTCGGGAGAATAGGCATGAAGCGTGGGCTCGTTGTATTGTTATTCTTTTTAAATAGTTTCTTTTCAATAACCTTCCCGATTTCTTACGGGTATTCGTTCACTATTTATAAAACAGCAGCAATACCGGTAATAGATGGGGATTTATCAGAGTACTCGGGTGCCGATAGTTTGACCTTCTCACCGGCAATGGGAGGTAATACAGTTACAGTGAGAACCCTCTGGGATGACGAGGCGTTATACCTTGCCTATGAGGTAGGGGACACAGAACTGAATGCTCCTTGGGGGACGTCACGAGACAGTGATGTATGGAATCATGATTCGGTAGAATGGGCGATTGATACTCTGAATGATGACGGAGGGTCCGGCGACCCTGGATCGCCATACATGCTACCCGATGATTATCATGGAATCGTTAATATTCGGAATGCCGTCTATGATTCACAGGGAACACCTTCAGGAATACCTGCAAGTTCATGGGATGGAAGCTGGCAATCGGCGGTGCAATATAATGGCACCCGCAATGATAACACTGACACTGATAGTGGCTATACAGTAGAAGTAAAAATCCCCTGGACTGTTCTTGGCTATGCAACCGCTCCTGCGGTTGATACGAGTGTTGGTATCGGGTTTCTATTAAATGATAAAGATGCATCTTCCTATGATAATGAAATGTGGCCGCCCGGAGGCGGATCATCATTTGAAAATGCTTCAAACTGGCAGGAAGTACTTATATCAACGATCAATGTTTGGTATCGGGATTACGATGGAGATGGATATGGTGATCCCTTGGAATTTTTGAGACAAAGTACTCAACCGGCAGGATATGTATCCAATAACGAAGACTGCAATGACACTGATGCTGCCCTGAACCCCGATGCTTCAGAAGTGTGCGATGAGATAGACAACAATTGCGACGGATGTGTAGATTGTGAAAATGATGGATATCAGCAAGGGGTTTGCGGAGATATTTATGTTGAGCCTAATGACTATTGCGGAGGCAATTCCCCCTGTTTTGCAACCATAAGAGAAGCATTGGATGCTTCCGGTGGGGGTGAAATACGAGTAGCACAGGGGACGTATCAGGAAGACGTACATCCAAGAAGAAATGCGTTTATATCCCTCATTCAGGGAGGTTGGAGCAGTGATTTCAGCTCAAGGAATAACGATCCATCATTAACGATAATTGAGGGAAAGATCTCCATCTATCCGGAACATTATTATATTAGGAAAGTAGAAGGATTTACCATAAACAACGGGGTTTCATTCGGTTGCGTAGATGCAGGTGGATTTGTAAAGTTTATACTGTCAAATAACATTATTACCGGGAGGGGGATAAGTGGATCTATACAGGAAATGTGTTCTTTCCGTTTATATTCTATTAATAACGTCATATACGGAAATGACAAAGGCTTATCGTTAGGTAATGTCGGTGCATGGCTGATTAACAGTACCATTGTCGATAATACTATTGGGATTCAAACGTATACAACGTATATTGGTGGTGCAAGCGTTCATTTAATAAATACAATTGTCTGGAATAATGGAGATGATTTATACATGACCGGCGGAGAAGTATTCGCATCATACTCAAATTTCGGTACTATTAACAATATCGGCGGCACTATAAATGTCGATGGCACAAACCTGAATGTGGACCCGCTCTTCAGAGACCCTGCAAACAGGGACTATCGACTCGCTAAGAATTCACCTATGATTGATGCCGGGATTGACATTGAAGAACCTGAAGATGATCTTATTATGAGTCCTGGAACCCCTGATCATGACTTTGAGGGCGATGAAAGGCCCCTTGATGGGAAGGGTGACGGTGCAGCGGTGACGGACATTGGAGCCGATGAGTATTCATTCAGTCTGTTAAAGACAGAATCATCGCCGACAATAGATGGTGACCTGTCGGAGTATGACTATGCGAATACAGTATTCTTTTCACCTTCATCAGGAGGAAATACAGTCACTGTGAGAGCACTCTGGGATGATGAAGCCCTTTATCTTGCTTATAACGTAATGGATACAGAATTGAATGCCGCGGTGACGAGCAGAGATGGAAGCGTCTGGAATGAAGACTCAGTGGAATGGTTTATTGATACCCTTGGGGATGACGGAGGCTC
>CALZGI010000225.1 GCA_945786855.1 Thermodesulfovibrionia bacterium
TCAGCAATCGGTCTGGGGCCTGCAGGGGCGAACGGCCGTTCGCCCCTGCGTATACGAATCAGGATTACATTTCCTCACAGAGGATTTTTATTCTCTGCATGATATTGTCTGCATCAGTTTTGTGTATTTTTTCGATGATGCCCGTTTTTGAGATGAGGTTAATTACTTTCTGGGGGATACCATAATCAATTTCAGCATAGAGGACTGTTCCTCCCTTGTTTCCCGGGGCGACGGTGTAGTGTTCTGTAACCGGCACCGCTCCCTTTAATTTCATGCCGAAATTATGGTCTCTGATGTTTTCCGTCACTTCACCGCTTCCGTTCATGTTCATCCCGAACTTCCTGTATGTCCATCGGAATGTTGTCCCCTTTTGAAGTTTTGGAGAAGAAACGTCTCGTATATCCATAAGGTGTGTAACATACCTGGTCCAGTTTTCCGGAGAAGTAATAAAATTGAAGACCTTTTCTACCGGCGCATTGATGGTAATTTTTTTTGTCATCTGTGCCATAGTGCCCTCCTGCCTACATACTATAATTGTTGTTGAGATTAACTAAAGTATATCATCAAAAAAAGCACATTCAATCTTTATTTGTCAGAAAGAATGCAGGGTATTTGAATTACTTATAGATGAAAGGAAAGAAGCGCGATCAGCTCTGGATTGGCCAGGGCCGAACAGGAGAGTTTTCAGGGGACCTCATGTCACCGCCGGGGCCATAATCTACGTTCAATGGTTTTCAGAAGAGTGTTCAATGTATCGGGATTGAGTGCTGACAGGGAGACAGCATTAAACCTTTTACAGATGCCGGCAGCATCTTCTCTGAGTGTGAGGTCTTCCTTATTAAATGCCAGGAGTACAGGTTTGTCAGCAAGTACGAGGTCCGAGAGGATTTTTTCTACTGATTTGATATGCTGCTCAAATCTCGGGTTCGAAATATCTACAAGATGAAGCAGCAAATCAGCATCTTCAAGTTCTTCGAGGGTCGCCTTGAATGCGGCAAAGAGGTCTTTGGGCAGGTCCCGGATAAATCCTACAGTGTCTGTGATAATCACATCCCGCTCTTTCGGGAACCTCAGTCTCCTGCTTGCCGTATCAAGTGTTGCAAACATTTTGTCTTCAACAAAGGTCCTGCTTTTCGTAAGATTATTCAGAAGCGTGGATTTCCCTGCATTGGTATAGCCGATAATTGATATGATGGGAATCCCCTGTGAAACCCTTCGGGCCTTTCTCTGTTTCCGGGCACGGCTGAGAGATTTAATTTCTTTTTCAAGAAGGGAAATCTTGTCCCTTACTCTCCGCCGGTCAACCTCGAGTTTCATTTCACCGGGGCCTCTGCCGCCTATTCCTCCCATGAGGCGGGACATGGCAGACCCTTTCCCTGTTAATCTCGGCAGCCGGTACCGGAGCTGGGCAAGCTCTACCTGCACCTTGCCGTCTTTGCTGTGAGCGCGTCTCGCAAATATGTCGAGAATGAGCTGCGAGCGGTCTATGACTTTTAGTTCAGTAACATCAGCGATTGCTTTCGACTGTGACGGGTTGAGGTCCTGGTCGAAAATAAGCAGTGTTGCCCCCTTGTTCATGGCATTGATGACGAGATATTTTACTTTCCCTTCACCGAGGAGGTATCGTGTATTTATACTTTTCGGTCGCTGGAGAACGGTGTCGACAACGTTGACGTTGCTTGCCTTTGCCAGTTCTTTCAGCTCGTCCATTGAATCTTCCTGGTCATAGCGCGGTGCCGTTGAAACACTCACAAGGACTGCACGCTCTCTTTTGTCTTTTGTGTCGTAGCCCGCTCTTGTTGACTCGAGGCCGTCCTCAACGAAGAGCAGGAATTTATCGAAGTCTTCGAACTCCCTGTCCATTCCGTGGAAGGGAAGGGGGCCCTTTATTTCCCAGCCCCTGCCGGACGGGGAAGAAGAAAGGTGGGCCATGGAAACATTGTCGGGTCGCCCGTCATTCATTCCGAGAACGATGAGCGCGTCAAACCTGAGCAGTGAAAGGTCAGTGATATC
Organism: Thermodesulfovibrionia bacterium; assembly: GCA_945786855.1. Lineage (GTDB taxonomy): Bacteria > Nitrospirota > Thermodesulfovibrionia > UBA6902 > UBA6902 > CALZGI01. The sequence continues at coordinate 2,014 of CALZGI010000225.1, forward strand.
ATCCTGATTCACAGGTTCACTTTTCAGGTGTGTATGGATCAGTCTGAGGCCCCGGAGGACCTTTCTGCCGAGAGGGTAGTTCGTGAGTTCCGGGATGAATATGCCCTTTGCATCTCCCACGATGACATGGCTGATATTCCCCTTTCTGTCCACCAGGACGCCGACCTGACGGCCGATGGAGTCTGAACTTTCAGCCATGAGCATGGCAAGGTCAGTCGACAGGGCTTTGTCTTTCGGTATGCGCCTTCTGTATATTCTTTCGAGAGTCTTTACATCACTCTTTTTGAGACCTGATGTATGTCCGTATACTGCGGGGATAGTGCCTCCTATAGTGTAGTCATTAAAATGTGTCTGCAATTATAACAAATTCGGATATGTACGGGGTCAAACCTTCATTAATTAATTTTCGAGTTATTGTTCATAAATCAATTCTTAAATGAATTGTAAAGGTTTGACCCTGTACACAGTTTTATATAGACTAGCTAACCATTTGTTATTCATCATGAAAGTGTGACCCTTTTGGCATGGCAGGAGGGACAGAACCAGCGGCCCTTGCAGCTGAATGTGTAGTCTTTTTCGACTTGATTAATTTACCATGCAGTTTTATATGGACTGCCTAAGTGTCTGTTATTCAACATGAAACCTTAGGGAACTCTCTGTTATTCAATATGA
>CALZGI010000226.1 GCA_945786855.1 Thermodesulfovibrionia bacterium
CGGGACCGCCTTTGGGCCCTTCGTACCGAATCACCACAACATCACCGGCCTTGATCTGTCCGCCGAGAATTGCTTTCATGGTAGCTTCTTCTGAATGAAAGACCTTTGCCCGGCCCTTAAAGCGCATCATTTCACTGCTTACCGCTGTCTGCTTTACGACAGCACCGTCAGGCGCCAGTGAACCCCGCAGGACAGCAATACCACCCTGCTTGTGGTGGACTCTTTTCAGAGGCCTGATAACCTCGGAGTCCGAGATTTCAGCCTTGTCAGCTATTTGATGGGTTTTCATGCCTGAAACGGTATTCACATTGTGTATGCCCGATTTCAATCTTTTAAAGACAGCAGGGATACCGCCTGCATAATCCAGGTCCTCCAGGTAATGGGTTCCACCGGGGAGCATATTGGAAATGTGCGGTGTTTTACTGCTGATTTCATCAAACACCTCGAGGGGAAGGGAAACATCCGCCTCGTGAGCAATTGCCGGAATATGCAAAACAGTGTTTGTTGATCCTCCCAAAGCCATATCAACTCTAATTGCGTTCTCAAAGGCCTTTCTGGACATTATTTTTGAAGGTGTTATTTTCTTTTTGACAAGTTCGACTATTCTGCTCCCGCTATTGAAGGCAATGCGCCGTTTTTCCGAAGAGACGGCAAGGGCGGTTGCACAACCGGTGAGGCTCATGCCGAGAGCTTCTGTCACACAGGCCATTGTATTTGCAGTATACATTCCCTGGCAGGACCCCGCACTCGGGCAGGCGCACATCTCAAGCTCTGCCAGATCAGAATTGCTCAGAAGCCCCTTTTTATATTTTCCTATCGCTTCAAAGGTATCATTTACGAGTGAAAGCCTTTTCCCTCTCAGGTGGCCAGACATCATTGGTCCTGCGGTGACTACTATTGAAGGAACATTCACCCTTGCTGCCGCCATCAGCATTCCCGGCGTAATTTTATCGCAGTTGGTCAGCAGAACCAGGCCGTCAAGCTGATGGGCCTCGGCGACCGTTTCAACCATGTCGGCAATCAGTTCCCTTGACGCCAGGCTGTAATGCATTCCGCGATGGCCCATGGCGATACCGTCACAGATTCCGGGCACGCCAAAAAAGAAAGGGTACCCGCCTCCGGTATGAACGCCTTTTTCGATAAACCGTTCAAGGTCGCGCATGCCCGTGTGACCGGGGATAATATCCGTAAAGCTCGATGCAACGCCTATAAAGGGCTTCCCCATCTCCGTTCGAGGTATTCCCGTCGCATGGAGCAATGCCCTGTGAGGGACTCTTTCCAGGCCTTTTTTAATTATGTCACTTTTCATTTTGAATAAACGAGAAATCAGGGGGGGTGCATCCGGGGTGAGTCATTCCCTTTTTCTCTTGGATGTTTTTAGTTATAAGCTCTGACGAGCTGGGCCATACGGTCTTTGAATTGAAGTTTTTGCTTTTGAATCTTCTTCTTCTCGATTTCTTCATCGGGTGACAGGTATTTCTTTTTGTTCATCTCATCTAAAGAATCTTCCAGCTTTTTATGCTCTACCTCAAGTTTTTTATATTCTTCGCTCTCATTTTTCAGAATACTGATGATTTCCTCTTTTTTCATATGGGCTCCCCCTTGTATGTGATAAACTGAAAAATTACCATATTCTACAGAAAATTACAAGGTCACAGTTTTGACAAATCCTCCATATTTCACTAACATACAAATAGCAAGAAAAGACATAAAAACAGGCCTGCTAAAAGGGATTACCGCAAATCTCACTTCTTCTTTAGAGAAATTAATGAATACATTAATAAGCGGAGAGGAACGCATAGAGTGAATGAAATGCTTATAGATACGCATTGCCACCTCGATATGGAGCAGTTTGACAATGACAGATCGGAGGTCGTGAAAAGGGCAGAGGAATCATATGTTCAATATATTATCAACCCCGGCTCTGACAGAAGGGGAAATATTAAGGGGCTCGAGTTAGCCAAAAAGTATGCTCATGTATTTTCTGCAATAGGCATCCATCCTCATGACGCAAACACACTTGATGGAGAACTGTTTGAGGAATTGAAGAGATGGACGAAAGAGCCGAAAGTAGTCGCAGTCGGCGAAATAGGACTTGATTATCATTATCTGCACTCTCCCAAGGGAATCCAGATAGAAGCCTTCAGGAAACAGATAGCTCTTGCACGATCACGGGAACTTCCGATAATTGTTCACAGCAGAGACGCGAAAAGAGACACCCTCCGTGTGTTGAGAGAAGAGATGGAGGACTCTCTGGGTGTATTGCACTGTTTTTCAGGTGACGCAGATATGGCAAAAAAAGCAATGGAGCTCGGGCTCTATATTTCTATTGCAGGACCTGTTACGTTCAAGAATGCCAGCACGCTGAGGGAAATTGCGAAGATTGTCCCCGATGAATTTCTGCTCCTGGAGACCGATGCCCCCTACCTGAGTCCTGTGCCGTTACGAGGGAAAAGAAATGAACCTGCTAACCTGAAACATACGGCCAGGGTTGTGGCGGACATCAGGGGTGTTGATGTTGCCGACCTTGCAAGGATAACAACGCTGAATGCCATGAGGCTTTTTCGTATAGGGAATATTTCTGAAAAGGGAGAGATTGCTTACAGAATACGAAACTCTCTCTACCTCAACGTAACGAACAAGTGCACAAATAAATGCAGGTTCTGTGTAAGGTTCCGCACAAGTCATGTAAAAGGACATAATTTACGCCTGGAACGGGAGCCGAGCGCCCTGCAGATGATCAAGGCAATAAAGGACCCGAAGGCCTACAAAGAAGTTGTATTCTGCGGGATAGGCGAACCCTTGATGAGACTTGATGTGGTAAGAAAAGTTGCCCGTTGGATCAAGGAGCAGGGGGGGAAAGTCAGGATAAACACGAACGGCCACGGCAGCATTATAAATGACAGAAACATCCTGCCGGAACTGAAGGGGATTGTGGACAGCATATCCATAAGTCTTGATGCGGAAAATGAGGACAAGTACGAGAAAGTATGCAGGCCCAAAATCAAAGGGGCCTTTCAGGGGACCCTTGACTTCACCAGAGAGGCGGTAAAGAATATCCCGGAAGTGAAGGTCACCGTAGTCGATGTTCCGGAAATAGATGTGGATAAATGTCGTATTCTGGCCGGTGACCTCGGCGTTGAGTTACAGGTGAGAAAGTTTAATGAAGTGGGGTAGAACAGTTAATATTCTATCTTCTCAAGAAAGAGACCGCAGGCCGGTGCTGTTATGCCGGCAGCCTTCCTGTTTCTGGCTTCCCGGATTTCCTTCATTTTTACGGGCGGCACTTTCCCTCTGCCAACATCAACAAGTGTTCCCACAATATTTCTTGCCATATGTCTGAGAAAAGCATTTGCCTGAATGCTGATCCTGATAACCCTGGTATTTGCAGCAAAGGTCATAAAATCAATGGATTCAGAATCGCGGATCCCGATGTTCATTATTTCTCTGACAGGACTTTTGGCACTGCAGCCCGAGGCGCGAAATGAAGAATAATCATGTTTCCCGATAAGGTGTTGTGCAGCTGCCCTCATGGAATCTGAATTCAGGAGGTAGGGCATTTCCCAGGAATATCTTTTGAGGAACAGAGAAGATACCCCTGTTTGAGATATGAGATAGCAATATGTTTTGCTTTTCGCTCTGAACCTGGGGTGGAATTCTTCGGGACACTCTACCGCATCAACGATCCTGATATCATGGGGGAGGTGTGCATTCAAGGCGCGTTGAAAGGTCTCAGCCTCCAGCGTTGCCTGTGTATGAAATACAGCAATCTGCTGAAAGGCGTGAACTCCGGCGTCTGTTCTGCCTGCTCCGGAGACCCTTAACTCCTCACCCGTAACAGCAAAGACCGAGTCTTCCAGGGATCCCTGGATCGTACTCTCTTTTTTTTGTACCTGCCAGCCTGAATATTCAGTGCCGTCATATTGAATCGTGAGCCTGATATTTTTCATGTGTTCTCTTTGAGGCCTGTTGTGTTCGGATCGGGCTGTTCTTTAGAAAGTATGTTAGCAGAAAAAATGAATTGAAACAGATGAATTCCCCTCTGTTCAATTCTTTCATCACAGTGTGCGACATCTGTTTTTCTGTTTCTGAACATCTCACGCATATAAGATCAACTGTATCAACACTTTGGAACAATTTGTTGTAGAATATCCTCATGGGAAACTAGTATTTCTGCCGGTACGGGGGGTTGACAGTGCGCGGTATTTATAATATAACTATACAAATCTGTTTGTGTCTGACGTGCTTGAATGCATAACCTGAGAGGGAGGCAATATATGTGTGCAGTTACCAGAGCAGTTTTTATTATGTGTGCATTGACCGTTTTAGTATCCTTTTCACCGCCTGTCGTGGCGCAGCAGCAGCACCCTGACCTCCAGCGGGGGATTGCCGAGTACCGGCAGGAGAACTATGAAGAGGCAATTGAGAGTTTTCAGAAGGTCCTTGAGGATGTGCCCTATTCATCGCTTTCAGAATATTATCTGGGAATGACGTACAAACAGTTGCAGAATTTTGTGGAGGCACGAAAGCACCTCCGGCTCGCTGTGTATCTTCACCCGAAAATCAAAGAGGCCATTCTTGAACTGGCAGAGCTGAACTATCAGCTTGGACTGTACCTGGATGCTTTGGAAGTTCTCGATTTGGCTGAAAGGGAAAATTTGAGGCCCGGCCAGACTGCATTTATCAAGGGGCTCGTACTCCTTGCGATGGACAAGAATCCTGACGCAGTTGCATCTTTTCAAAGGGCCCGTGAGTTAAATCCGGAACTGGTACAGGCCGCTGATTATCAGACGGGGCTGGCCTTATTGAATGAGGGAGAACTGGAGAATTCCGAGGAGAGCTTCAACAGTGTGATCGATAAGGATCCTGATACCGATATGGCCGCCTTTGCACAAAACTATACCGATAAAATACAGGAAAAGAAAAGAGAAGAGATTCCCTATCGATATTATCTTGGAGTGCATTTTCAGTATGATGACAATGTTCTGCTAAGGCCGGAGGACGTCTCTTCTGCGGAGGATATAACCGGAGAGGAAGATGCACTTCAAGTGTATACGGGGGGACTGGAATATTATCCGAATCTGAAGGGGCCCGTTGATATAGATTTTCATTATTCTTTCTATTACAGTTCCCACCATGATCTGGCATCCTATGATATGAACAGCCACACCTTTGCGGTCGTTCCGGGCCACAAAATTGACAACAGGAATAATGTCGGTCTTGCGCTGAGCTACAACTACACATGGGTTGATGATGACAAGTACTTTACAGCAGGGGCAGTCAGTCCGACCTACACGCATCTGTTCGGTGAAAACCAGGCTCTACAGTCATTTGTAAGCTATCAGAGGAAAGAGTTCCTGGAAGCGCCTGAGAACATGGATGAGGACAGGGATGCCGACCATTACAGCCTGAACCTTGGCTGGTTTTATTTTTTTCAGCAGCAGAAAGGTGACCTTATTCCCTTCATGGCGGCATTTGAGCAGGGATCGTTAGCTGAAGAAAACAGGGGATACCTGAACCTCTCATACACCTTGTCCAGAGATGACACGGAAGGAAGGAACTGGGACTATATCGGCAATGAAGGGGCTGCGTCTGTTCTTATCGGCCTGCACGAGAAAGTGAAGCTCATTGTATCAGGTGATATAGGCTATCTTGATTTCAGAAATACTCATAGCGTATTCGGGAAAAAGAGGAGAGACCGCATATATGGTCTCTCTACACTGCTTTACTATCAGTTTTATAAAAAGCTCAATCTTCAGTTGATGTATTCCTACAGGAGGGACGACTCCAATATTGCCCTCTATGATTACGACAGGAATGTCTACAGTGCGGGGGTTGAATACAGATTTTAAAGCCGATGGTTTACCATCAACCTGATCAGGGGAGTACCTTGCCGACAATGCCCGCCCTTGTCGTTGTGTTCAGTTTTTTCATAATCTGCTTTATGTAGTCCCGAACCGTTTCCGGTGAAAGGGAAAGGGCTTTGGCGATTTCCTTGTTGGTTAATCCCTTCGTTAGACAGAACGTTACCTCGCTTTCTCTTTTGGACAGCCCGAACTGGCTTTGAACCGCTTTTATGTCGAACTTCCGATGAACGGTAACACCTTCGATCAGGACCATCAGGCAGGGCTTCTCTTCGCCATGGGGCTTGTGAAGCGGCAGTGTCCTGATGGAATAGGTGGCATCGCTGTCAGAACAGTGGATGCATGAACCTTCCTGTTTGGATAGTGAACCCAGATGTTTTTTTAATGACTGGACGATAGCTTCATTGACCGTTTCAGGATCGCAGTCAGCATGAAGTTTCCTGGAAATGAATGCAGAGAGGATTGAGCGGGCCTCGTCGTTCAGATACAGGATTTCTCCCGAATCATCAAGAATGACCACTCCCGAAGTGATACGGCCGGCCACTATCTTATTAAGGCGTGAAATTAACGATTCGTCCATTGA
>CALZGI010000227.1 GCA_945786855.1 Thermodesulfovibrionia bacterium
ACGGAATATACCATAATGGCGTTATGTTCGGCCTGGTTGAAAATAATGTCCTGTACTTAAAGGCAGATGAAACAACACAAAAGCACTTTGAATCAGAGGGCCTTTCTCAGTTCCAATACGAAAGAGCCGGCAAAAAAGTGAAAATGTCATATTACAGGTCACCGGAAGAGATTTATGATGATCGTGAGAAAGCATCTGTCTGGGCACGCCGCTCGTATAGAGTAGCCGTCAAACAAAGCAATGACAAGATGAGAAAAAAAAAGTAGTCAAAGCAGCCTGTTAGATCCAGATCCGGTTTCATACTTTTCTCTATCCAAAACTCCACTTTCATGCTAATATTTTTTCATGAAGGCCTTTAAGCTTCTCATTATAATTATTTCTCTTTTATCCGCCGGCTGCGTTGACTCAGAATTAAATGATAACGCTCAAAGACAGCAGGTCTCCTCAGATAGGTCCTCATCACCCTATTCAGCGGCACGTAAGCGAATGGTCGACGATCAGATAATTGCCCGCGGAATTCATGAGAAGGGGATAATCGACGCGCTCCTCAAGGTCGAGCGCCATCTTTTTGTTCCCAAAAAGTTACGAAGCGGCGCCTATGGGGACTATCCTCTGCCAATCGGCGAGGGACAGACAATATCCCAACCCTATATCGTCGCCTTTATGACCCAGATACTGGACCTTACACGGACCGACAAGGTGCTCGAGATCGGGACAGGCTCGGGCTATCAGGCAGCGGTCCTCGGGGAGTTAAGTGGTAATGTTTATACGATAGAAATCAATGAGCCGCTGGGGAACCGTGCAAAAGAATTATTGAAAGACCTCGGCTATGCAAATGTGAAAGTTAAGATCGGAGACGGCTATAAAGGGTGGAAGGAACATGCTCCCTTCGACGCAATAATAGTCACATGCGCCCCGACGCACGTGCCCGGCCCCCTCAAGGATCAGTTAAAGGAAGGCGGGAGAATGATCATCCCCGTCGGTGAAACATACGCCCAGAAACTGCTGTATATCCAAAAGATCAATAATGAACTGAAACAGCAAAACGAGTTTCCGGTGCGGTTTGTCCCAATGGTGGACGAAAAAGGAAGAACATATTGAGAAGAAAGAAGATGCGCCAGCAGCGTTTATCCCATTATTCGCGCGAACGCGATTCATACTGAATGGATGTAACAATAAAAAAAGCAGTGCCGTCAGGTCTGTTCACAACTACTTCGTCCCCTTCTGCCCTGCCTATCAATGCCCTGGCCATCGGAGAATCGATACTTATGTAATCCTTACGGGGATCAAATTCGTCAGGACCTACTATCCGGTATGTATATTCATTCCCATCATCATCCTCCAGGCCAATCCAGGCACCGAAAAAGACCTTTGAAGTATCCTTCGGCACCCTGTCCACGACAGATAACTCATTCAGCCTCTTCTGAAGAAACCGCAGACGGGAATCGATCTGCCTTAACTGTTTTTTCCCATATATATACTCTGCATTTTCCGAACGGTCCCCCATGGCCGCCGCCTCAGCAACCGCCTGCGTTACCTCCGGGCGTTTGATCTTCCAGAGATACGTGAGCTCCTCGCTCAATCTCTTGTGCCCTTTCGGTGTAATGTAGTTCGATACCTTTCTATTCTTATGCAAGGGCTTTCTCATGTTTAAGTATACCTGGCCAAACAATTTGTCGATATGAAACGACCAATTCAATTATTAAAAAAAATGTGGTAGAATGACATATATCATATTTATATCAGAAAATCAGTCATATTATTTATTAACAAATTATGGGTATTAAAGAATTTAAATCAATACCGTTCAAGTTTGGAGGTGATGCCGAGAATTTTGTCGCACATAAGCTTACAATTAACAATAAATGGAAGGCGATGCTTTCCAGGGAGGTAATTTTATGAGAAAAACAATGTTATGTATGGTTTGTATGATGGTTATTATGGCTGGCGCTATCCCGGTGTCTTCTCCTAATGCAGAGGAGCTTCTTCCTCCGAATGCAAAAGAAGGTGAATGCTATGCGAGGGTCCTTGTCCCTGCCACGTTCAAAACAGTTTCAGAAAAAGCCCTCAAGAAGGAGGCTTCCGAGAAGCTTCTTGTTCAAGAGCCGAAGTTTGAAATGGTTGATGAGAAGGTAATGATAAAAGCCGCATCCAATAAGCTGGAGGTCGTTCCCGCAACCTATGAATGGGTTGAAGAAGAGCTCACCGCCTCCCCGGCAGCGTCAGGTGCGGGAAACGCAGCTGGCGTGAAGTTGGAAGTCATTCCCGCGAAGTATGAATGGGTTAAAGAGAAGGTGCTTGCTTCTCCGGAACATGTGCACTATGAGGAAATCCCTGCAGAGTATAAGACTGTCAAAGAAAAAGTACTTGATCAGCCGGCACATAGTGTCTGGAAGAAAGGCAAAGGCCCTATCCAGAGGATAGACTATGCAACCGGTGGAATTATGTGTCTGGTTAAAGTACCAGCTACATATAAGACGATTACCAAACGGGTTCTCGTTAAACCTGCTACCACAACTAAAATTGTAAACCCTGCCAAGTACAAGACAGTAAAGAAGCAGATTATTAAGACTCCTCCTATTATCAGGAAAAGGATTATTAAGACTCCTGCCTCTTTTCGCAGAATCGAAATTCCGGCGGAATACATGACAGTGAAGGTAAGAAAGCTGGCTGCCCCGGCACAGATCCAGCGTGTTGCTATACCTGAAGAATTCCAGACTGTCTCAAAGAAAGAGATGGTCACTAAAGGAAAAATGGAATGGCGGTCTATCCTCTGTGAAACCAATGTATCGCGTGACATTATCTCTTCGCTCCAGACTGCACTGAAGACTGCAGGGTATAATCCCGGCAGCATAGATGGCTCCCTGGGCAGACAGACGATGGTTGCTGTACAGGCCTTTCAGAAGGATAAAGGTCTTCCATCAGGAGAACTTACACTGGAAACACTGAAGAGTCTCAATATAAACTTCTAACTCACATTTCACTGTGAAAACCGGGCGATTCTGCAGAATCGCCCGGTTTTTTTTGTATTGTCCCGTTCCAGTTTATCCTCAATGGGCATTGTCTGGTCTACATTCTTCAGGATATTCTGTCTGCGTGGTTTCTGCAGAAAAATTACCGAACTCTTTTTCGCGAATAAAAAATTATTAGGATCATCGCCGGATATGGAACAACATAAATTGTTAATACCCCATATTCATGATTCCCGAATTATTTACTATGGCAATTAATTCAGACTTACGAAAGCCAGAGAGGTTTTCCTTTCATTACCCATTGATAAGCTTTGAGAGATCAACAGAGCAAAGGTTAAAAAGCAGGGAAGCGCGATACACTTCTTATTTTAGAGATGCTGTCAAAAAAAGGGGCTTGCCGAAACAAGCCCCTTTTAGTCTTACTCAATATGTCACTTCAGCAGTCTACTTTCTTTTATGAACTGCACAATTCTTCGATTTCCCGCTCGCAGTATTCTTGCATCTCTTTCCTTCCCTGGTTTTTGCGGCACATCGTGCTTTCTTTGCCATTTTTATCTCCTTTCTTCATCGCAAGTTTTATTTTTTTATTCCTTGCAATGCACTTAATGTGTAAGTACGGACATTATAAAGATAAACTTTAGCCCGCATATTGCATGAAAGATTCGGTTTCAGGGTGAATATCGCACAGCAGGTTGTGCGATCATCCGCGGAAGCATAGCCGTAGCTATGGTTCAAGGGGGATCGTGCAAGATGCACAGTGAGATTTGCCCTGAAACCGAAAAGGCACAAAGTGTAACCGGGTTGCAAACTGAATAATCGTCCATAATGCCTTGATATAATAGCCGATATTACTGCTCTGTCGGCCGCCTTTATGCAATATGCGGGTTAGTTCTATTCTTGTCCTGGCAATGCCGTGTCTGCATTTTCAGAAAACTCTGTACCGCTGGAATTAATATTTTTTATTTCGGGCCTGATCACCGACGGTACAGATAAACAGGCGTTCTGTACATGTCCTGTAC
>CALZGI010000228.1 GCA_945786855.1 Thermodesulfovibrionia bacterium
GCAGCACCGCTACCGGGAAATGAAGTGGCAAGCTGGACCGGCTGTGACAGTTCAGGAGGCAATCAATGTGTCATATCAATGAATGCTGACAGGACTGTGTCAGTCAAGTTTACCCGGGCTCTAGTAACCCTGACCTGTAATGACGGAGGCACTACCCCCTGTCTTGAAAGGACAGACGGAGGAGACGAAGGGAGCAATCTTAAGTGGGGGAAACCAAGAGCGGATTTGGAATATGAATTCAGGATAACCGTGACAGATTCATCAGGAAGCTCACCTGAATATGTAAGACTGTTCCTGGCACAGCGGAGCGATCCTGATGTTGACAATTTTTACTTCTACGATATGATCTGCGGAAGTGACTTTGTTTCAGGCTCCCAGTGCTCCTATCATACAAAATTAGGACCTGCAGGAGTACATAAATTCTATTTTGAAGCAAAAATGAGGAGTGCTGCTGTTCTGAGATACCCCGCTAGTGATTACCTGACGGGACCTGAAACCCGGCTCCTGACGGGACTTAACCTTGTCGGTATTCCCAGAGATCTGGCCGGGTCTCAGATGGGCAGTCTTATCGCATTCGACAGTTCAACGGCTTACAGATGGGATTCCGGGACGGAATACTATGGTGATATTTCCTCCGTAAATCCCGTGAAGACGGGCGAAGGGTATTTTGTTGAAAAACAGAGCAGTGTCCTGCCAGAGCATGGAGGACTTGGAGACATCTCTAGCCCTGAATTTACCTATGAACTGAGTCCCGGCTGGAACCTGATCAGTAACCCCTACTCCGGAAATGTCCTGCTTAACGATATTAAAGTCCGCAAGGGCAGTAGTGAAGTGCTGACCTGGTCTGAGGCAGTGTCAAATACCTGGTTAACGAATGCGATCTATTTCTATAACGGATCTGACTGGGGAGGCACCTACGGGTTTTCGACCGGAACAGATGCAGCGTGTGTACCGTGGACCGGATACTGGATGTATCTGAATATGTCAGATGACATATATTCTCTGGTAATGCCAAAACCCTGAATTCAAGAACAGGAGGACAACGAATGATAAAGAAATTGATCTTAACGGCCTTTGTGATGACGGCTCTCCTTATACATACTGCCATTTCAGAAGCCGGGAGCGAATGGCAGATGAGCATTAAGGCGAAGCTTAACAGTGCTGAGAATACCCTGTTTATTGGACAAAGCCCTGACGCCGGAGACAGTATAGACGGTATTCACGATGTCCCTGCCTTACTCTCCGGCGACATTGCCGCATATATGGTGCTGGAGGGGTTCGAATACTGGAAGAACATTCAGGGGGAATGCAGCGCACCCTGCAGTAAAGTATGGAATGTCTTTATAGAATCGGACGCTCTGGATCAGACCATTGAATTGAGCTGGGACCCGGAAGGTGTCCCCGGCAGCATCAGTATGACTTTGACCGACACGGCAACGGGCAATGCTGTGGACATGAAAACACAACAAAACATTTTATTTGAGAACACAGGGGAAAGAGAATTTATTATCGAGGTACACAAACAATGAAAAGAACTCTGGTATCCATTATCATATGCATAATAGTCGTTATGAGCAGCGTGAGCCGGGCCCCGGCTCAGGTGCCACCGCCTCCTCCCTATACGGAAATTCAGGTTACTGATTCTGTAGCCCCCGTTGCCGATCTTCAGATACCCTTCAATGAGGTAACTAAGGATAATTATTCTGACCAAAATTTCACAGTAACGAATAACGGTAACTCTAGTCTGGTCATCGGGGTAATTGCACAGGCAGATGGGCTGGAGCCCCCCTTCAGCATCAGAAACAATGCCTGCTCAGGAAAAACAATACTGCCCTCGAAGTCATGCATTTTCATCGTCCGCTTCGCTCCTGATGGGACGGTACCATTTCTTGATACCTTTGATATTCCCTCCAATGATCCCGACAGTAATCCTGTAACACTCACGGTGAGCGGCACAGGAGTGGCAGTACCGGTGTCGGGCATTTCCCTGTCAGATTCTGTTCCCCCTGCGAAAGACCATGGGATATCTTTCGGAAATATTACAGAGGGAAATGCATCTGATGAAACAATTACTATAAGCAATGAAGGAAACCGTTATCTATTCATTAGAGATATTGCACTGTCTGACCTGCTCGAAGGACCTTTCAGCATCGAGAACGATCTCTGTTCCGGACAGACGCTGAACCCGGAAGGGAGTTGTGCGTTTACTGTTCGCTTTGCGCCCGACATTGAAGGTACATTTCTGGATACCTTTGATATTCCCTCTAGTGATCCCGACACACCGTCCGTGACAGTTACTGTTGACGGTACCGGACTGGCATTTGTCCTGAATACTCAGCCCTCAGCGCCTGCCCCTGTCTATCCGGCCCACGGGCAAAAGGAGCTGGGAACGTCGGTTAAGTTCAGGTGGGAAAAATCCAAAGATCCCGATGGTGACACAGTTGCCTATGATTTTAAACTGTGTGAGGATATTGAACTTACATCTTCATGCATTAGTGATGTTGATATAGCCGCAGTTCCCGGAAACATTTACTACGCGGGACTTGGTGGCTATGGAGCAGTGTTTATGGTATTGGGCTTGATGTTCATGATTACGGGAAAAAAGAGCGACAGGAAAATAGTTTCACCCTTTCTCTCCGTGATAGTGCTTGCAGGATGTCTCATCATATCATGCGGAGGTGGCGGCGGTGGAGGTGGCAGCGATGGAAGCGGTGCCGGAAGCACGGTTATCAATGATAATGATAATGAGCATGAGAAGATCCCTTCAGATAACGTCGTTCATACTGTATCAGCTCTGAAAGGAAGTACTACCTACTACTGGAAAGTAACTGCACGTGACAGCAAAGGAGCAGAAACTGAAAGCACGGTAAGGAGTTTCGAAACTCTGTAATATCAGTGACCGTGCCATGTCCTGGGGGGCGAACCATACCCCCTTCGGTCATTCACTGATGAGCGTTGGATATCTTACCGTTGAAGAATAGTACTCGTTGGACGCGGTGTAATATTGCCAACTATTTCATTCAATGCTTTCACAGGTTGCCGTGCTGCTGTATTTTTTGGTAATTTTGGTTTGTTCCTGTTTTCTAGAGTTATAGATATAGTATTATTTTTCTTTGTTACAGAGATTGTTTTATTGGGATCAGACGTTGTTTTGTGAGATATCTTCTCTACGTCAAGATCCTCATGAATAGAATGATCGGGGCTTTCCTCAGGCTCTTTTTTATACAATGATTTCTCTGCCTCTGAAGGCAACTGAGTACGAAGCTCTGCTCCTGGATTCTCCGGTTTTTCTCTTTCCCCTAGAATCTTTCTGGAATTTATTTGTTCAAAGTTACTTTTTTGAACAATTATTGGATCTTCCTCAATGATATGTCTCTTATATTGAATATTATTGTTGTAGTGCTTAATATCTCTCTCTTTTAGTTCTTTTGTCTCCTGTGAATGAGGCGATAAATTATTAACATTATAGTTTTCCTTCAGATCATTCATCGACAAAATATACCAGACAACGAAACCTGAAATAGATAGTGCAAATGTGATGACTAATATTGATTTGATATGGTTCATGTCTCGTCTTCGCGATATCCCAACTCTAATTATTATATAACGGTGAAGTTAGTAAATCGAGCCCTTGAGAATAGTAGCATGCATCGGTATGATGTGAACCTGATTGATAGCAACACGGAGGAGGTTTATGATTCACCTGCAGGAATCCTCTTCCCATTATGAAAAAAGTGAATCCCTCTGTTGCTTAACGAAAGCGAGACTTCTGAGCCCTTTTCTCCGTTATAATCCGACGGGGCCTTTGCAACGAGTTGTGCGTCACCGCCCCTGACCGGTCTCTCTGCAGGTGTCAATACTTCGGGACGGGGGGGGTGGGAGACTGAAAATTACAAAGCGGAAAGACAGCTCATGGTGAATCAGGGGCGCTCTTCAGCCTTCGGCGGATCAGGTCATTTTCCCTGATTCCCTGAACGGAGGGGATTATTACCGTCTGATCATTTCTCCCTGAATCAATGGCCCTCCCGCGCTCGTCACATATTTCGGTAACATCAAATGATGTATTCTCCAGTCCTGTTGAGAGAAATTCAATGCTGTCGCCGGTTTTCAGAGTGTTTCTCAGCGCAACAGCAGCGTTCCCGTTGTCCACGGATTTTATAATGCCCACAAGTTCGTGGCTCATCCGGTATGCTTTGTCATCATCGTGGTTATAGTCTTTGTCGGGCTGTTTTCCCAGGAACATTCCCGTTGTATACCCCCGGCTCGAAAACATCGACAGCTCACGCATCCACTGTTCCTTTATCCTGTAAGGCCGCTTGCTGAGCGCATCAACGGCTTCGCGGTAGGTTTTCACAACACCGGCGACATAATTGATCCCTTTCATCCGGCCCTCAATTTTGAAACTGTTCACTCCTGCATCGGCGAGCCTGTCGAGGTGATCTATCATGCAAAGGTCTCTCGAACTCATGACATAGGTCCCTCTGTCATTCTCATAGACGGGGAAGTGTACCCCCGGCCGCTGTTCTTCCATCAGAGTATAGTTCCACCTGCAGGAATTGGTGCATTCACCGAGGTTGCCCGACCTGCCCGTGATATAGCTGCTCATATAGCACCTTCCTGAATAGGAGATGCAGATTGCCCCGTGGACAAAACACTCAAGCTCGAGGGAAACATGGTCTCTGATCTCCTTTATTTCATCAATGGAAAGCTCCCTTGAAAGGACAAGCCTTTTCGCCCCCATCCGTTCCCAGAACTGTGCGGCGGTATAGTTGGTAATATTTGCCTGGGTACTCACATGGAGCGGAATTTCCGGAACGACACGTGATGCTGTATCAAAAACTCCGGGGTCTGAAATAATAAGAGCATCCGGCGACAGATCTCTGAGAAAGGCCAGGTGGTCCCTGATGGGTGCCATATCTCTGTTATGGGGAAAGACGTTCAGGGTTACATAAAATTTCCTGCCCTTTTCGCGGATAAAACGGGCGCTCTCTTCAAGCTCTTCCGTTGAAAAGTTATCGGCCTTTGCCCTGAGGCTGAAGGCAGACAATCCCAGGTAAACAGCATCAGCCCCGTAATGGACGGCAGTTACCAGTTTTTCACGGTTCCCGGCAGGAGCGAGCAGTTCAGGCGTTTTCATAAAATATAGTTTAACTCAGATTATTTACAAATGTCTTTGATAGGAAGCTTTCAGCTATCAGCGGTCAGCTCTCAGCTTTTAAGATAAAAGCTCAATTGAACAGCCTACTATTCTGTATCTTTCGGTCATGGACCTCAGGACAATGGAGTTATTTTGATGTCAGCCAAGTTCAGGGCAGAGTCCTGAACCAGCATTCTTGATAATGTCTTTGCTGATAGCTGACCGCTGATCGCTGAATGCTGATTGTTGACCGCTAACATTTTGATATTACACACATTCATTGTCATGAACAAACACCGCCGGACAAATCTGAATTGTGCCAATGACCGCAGCTCTGCGTGATACTACTCTTCTTTAAAATATGAACAGGCAATTGTTCATTATTGAGCTCTATTTTTCAATACCTTACGAATTTATGCGTGGCATCTAAATTGCAATTTATAGTTAATTACATATATGTAGGAAAAATGCCGATTTTAAAGTAGGGTATATCCTCACTTAGTCTGCCGAAAGGGTAAACCCCGGGTGACCGGGGGGCACAAAGCCACCTGTCCCGATACAGCGGGTTAGAGGGGCCGCCGAAAATGACGAAAAAGTTTAGAAAAAATAAGTTCATCATCGAACAGCTGGAGCAGCGGCTCATGTTCTCCGCTGATTTCGAACCCCTTCCCCTTGACGGCAAATTGCATGAAAACATTCTCATCGGATCCTCTGTTGAGGAAATGCCCCTCGTGCCGACTGCATCGGAGATCCGTGGCACCGAGGGGAAAGAAGAACTTCGCCGCGAAATTCTGTTTATCGACAAAAGTATCCCTGATTACCAGCAGCTTGCTGACGACCTGCTGAAAAAGAGCGGAGACGGACGGCAGATCGATGTGGTCCTTCTGGACATCAGCCGGAATGGCATTATCCAGATCAGCGAGACCCTTGGCAGGTACCAGAACCTTGATGCTGTGCATGTGATCTCTCACGGAACTGACGGAACGATCCAGCTGGGCAATGCCCGCCTTACGCAGGACTCCCTTGATTCCTATGCCGATTCCATTGAGAAATGGGGCCGTGCGCTGAACAGTAATGCTGACCTGCTTTTCTACGGGTGCAACATTGCTGCCGGGGATGATGGCCGGGAGCTGATGCAGAGTCTCACCTTTCTCACCGGTGCAGATGTTGCAGCCAGTAATGACGTCACCGGCAATTCCCTCATGGGAGGGGACTGGAACCTGGAATACAGCACAGGTGACATCGAAACAGATGTTGCCCTGAGTGCTGAGATGCAGGAGAGTTGGACGGGAGTGCTGGCCGTAGTTGCATCCGATGATTTTTCCACTGGATATACTGGAGGGAGCGGTTGGACTGGTAATTGGACGGAAATCAATGAAGCTGATGGGGCAGGCAGTGGCAGGATTAGTGCTATTGGTGGAACACTTGAACTGAGCGCCGCATACAATGATTCAGGAAATCCAGCCAATTACAAAGGGGCTTACCGGCAGGTGGACTTATCCGGAGCCCCATCTACCGCAACACTCACCTTTGACTATCAGCGATTTAGTGACGCAACAGGCGGCACGGTATACGTGGATGTGGGGTATGGTGGCGGTAATTGGCGAACACTAACGACTTATGATTTATCTTCAAGTGATGGCAGCCCTGTCTCCTCCGGGAACCTCACCATTAATAGTGTCGAAACAGCCGCCGACACTCAGATACGTTTTCGAGTTTCGGGACCGGATGGAGGTGCCTATATCCGTATCGATAACCTTCAGATCGACGCTGCGCCAGGCAGCACCATCTCCGGCCGAGTCTTCGAGGACGCCGATTTTGCCGGCACCGCCACCGCCTGGGACGGTGGTGTTGTGGATGCAGGCCTACAAAATGTAGAGGTCGAGCTTTATACCAATGCCGGTGCATATGTGAAGGACGCCGATGCACAGACTGCGGCAGACGGTACCTTTACTATTTCTGGAGTGGCCGACGGCACCTACAAGGTGCGTGTCCGGTCCGCAACCATTGCTGATGCCAACACCGCTCCGGCAGGTGGCCTGACGGGCGGGACCAATCCGCTCCCTGAAATGACCTGGGGCAATGGCAGTGCTCTCTACGGCGGTCAGGCTGCTACGGTTGATGATACCGCAACTGGCGATAATGCAGGAGTAGGAGACACGTGGGTAACAGTTACCGTAAGCGGTGGAAATGTAACCGGTGTCGATTTGGGTTTTGCCCACAATCTGATTGTTAATACCGAAGATGCCGGTCAGGGTTCGCTGCGCCAGTTCATCATTAACGCAGAAAATATAGGTACGGCAAACGGCACCACTGCAAATTCCAGTCAGTTCCGGATGCAGGTGCCGACGAACATGAATGCCGGCGCCGACAACTGGTGGCGGATCACTACGGCAACGGCTCTGCCCTCAATAACCGACGATAGCACTACCCTTGATGCCTCTACTCAACGAATCAATTCGGGAGTTGACAGTAATACCCGCGGTCCTGAGATCGAAATTTTTGGCAACAATATCACCGCAAACGGTATCGAAGTTATTGGTACTACAGACGTTACCATTAATGGCCTGGTGATCAACAGCTTCGACGGGGGCCTTCCCGACGGGAACGGAATTTTTGTAAATAACGCGACGAATACCACGATCACCGGTTGTTACATTGGCACCGATGCGATTGCATCAGTAGCTCTGGAAAATGCCAGTTCCGGAATCCATGTATCCGGTACATCCACAGGCACCGTCATCGGCGGTCCTTCGGCAGGAGAAGGCAACATTATCTCCGGCAGCTCGTCAAGATACGGGATTGATGTGGGTGGTAGTACCTCAACCAACACCTCTATCATGGGTAACACCATTGGGACAGGATACACGGGGTTGGAGATTCTTCCCAACAGAACAGGGATTATGGTTTTCGGTTCTGCCCCGGCTACAAATAATGTCATTGGCGGCGTCAATGCCGGCGAAGGGAACCTGGTAGCCAACAGCACCTTTGAAGGGATCTATATGTCTGCAAGCGGCACGGGAGATTCAATTCAGGGAAATACGGTCCGCGACAGCGGGTCAAGTGGCATCATCAGTATGGTTGACGGAGTTCTGATCGCCAAAAACGTAATTTACTCCAACAATGGCGCGGGTATTGCTCTGGCTGCGGGTGGAACAAACAACAAGGTCTATCAGAATACCATTCATGGTAACACCGGAGGAGCTGCTGACGGAATTAGAGTCAATGATACAGGTGCGATCATAAAGAACAATATCATCACCGGCAACGGACGATATGGGATCAATCTGAACGGCGGTTCGATGACCGAATCCTATAACCTGGTTACTGACGCTGTGACAGGTCCCGCCAATGTATCAGGACAAAGCAACGTTGCCCTGGATGCGTCGGATATCAACGTTGATCCTTTATACGTCAACGCTGGAACTGGTGATTACACCC
>CALZGI010000229.1 GCA_945786855.1 Thermodesulfovibrionia bacterium
GAAATATTATCATCGGCATAGACGGAGTAAACGGCAATAAAGACGGGTTCATGATGAAGTCCAAATTCGGCATCGCTGTTTCATCAGAAGTAATGGCAATCCTTTCCGTTGCCACGTCCCTGAAGGACATGCGTGAACGGATGGGCAAAATAGTCGTTGCCTACAGCAAAAATGGCAAACCGGTCACCACTGAGGACCTGCAGGTTGCGGGTGCCATGACAGCGTGGATGGTGGACGCATTAAACCCGAGCCTTATGCAGACCCTGGAGGGGCAGCCCGTGATTGTTCATGCCGGTCCCTTCGCAAATATTGCGATCGGCCAGAGCTCTATCGTTGCTGACCAGATCGGTCTCAAACTGGCTGATTACCATGTGACGGAATCGGGATTCGGCGCGGACATCGGCTTTGAGAAGTTCTGGAACCTGAAATGCCGCTTCAGCAAACTTGTTCCTGACGCTGCCGTTGTTGTTGCCACGATCCGGGCCCTTAAATGCCACGGCGGCGCGCCGGTGCCGGTGCCGGGGAAACCAATGCCTGAAGAATATGCCAGTGAAAATGTTGGCTGGGTCGAAAAGGGCTGCGCAAACCTCCTCCATCACATCAAGAATGTCAGAAAGGCAGGCATCAGCCCGGTTGTATGTATTAACGCCTTCTACACTGACACAGACGCTGAGATTGCCAAAGTCAGGGAACTCGCCGAAGCAGCAGGAGCAAAAGTCGCCCTCTCCCGGCACTGGGAAAAAGGAGGCGACGGAGCGATTGAATTCGCTGAAGCTGTTGTCGAGGCCTGCGAAGAAAAGACCGAATTTAAATTTCTCTACGAACTTGACCAGCCCGTTAAAGACCGCATAGAAAAAATAGCTAAAGAGGTTTACGGTGCTGACGGTGTTGAATATTCGCCCGAAGCGAATGCGGCACTTAAGAGAATCCAGGACGACCCCGAGCTGTCGAAGCTGGGTCTCTGCATGGTTAAGACCCATTTGTCGCTGTCTGACAACCCTGCCCTCAAGGGCGTTCCTGCGGGATGGAAGCTCAAGATCAGGGAAGTGCTGACATATGGAGGCGCCGGCTTTATCGTTCCGGTGGCAGGTGCTATCAGCCTTATGCCCGGGACCGGGTCCAACCCCGCGTTCAGAAGAATTGACGTTGATACGGAAACAGGCAAGGTCAAAGGGGTATTCTAGAAACACACGCCAGCAGCCTCCGCAGGCGCTGCGGGGGCTGCTGTTTTTATTGAGTTTATTAATAACGGCGTGCATCTGACATCTCAACTTATTTTTTAGTTCACTTCTAATTTTTTGGAGCGCTTTATTCATGGTCGGGAATATCCCAAATCTACTGACTCTCACAAGAATTCTGTTGTTGCCTGTTTTTGCCGCTACGATTATATACGGGGAATATCAATACTCTCTTATCCTCTTTATTGCAGCTTCCGTGACGGATGTCCTTGATGGTCTCATTGCCAGAATAACAAAACAGATCACCTATTTCGGGACGATCCTCGACCCTGTTGCCGATAAATTTTTTATCGTCACCACTTTTGTACTGATGAGCATATACGGACTGCTTCCCAAATGGATAACAATCGTGGTAATCAGCAAAGAAATCATAGTCATTACCGGCACCATTATCGTTTATTTCGTCACGAACAAACTGGTGATTGAGCCCAGCTTTCTGGGGAAATGCTCCAGTGCGTGCCAGTTTTTTCTGATAGGGCTTGTCCTGTTATTGCTTAATATGGAGAACACCGTACGCGTACCGAACCTGCTCCTGATTATCGTTGCCGTGTTAACAGCGGTAGCAGGCATAAATTATGTAAACAAGGGATTTAAAGTTGCCAATTACGATAACTCTCATGAGAAGTAATGTGCCGGGTATACCATGAGCGCGATTATAAGCCACGTTACCGATGGGACGATTGCGCAGAAAGCCGGCCTGGAAAAAGGGGATGTTCTTGTCAGCCTGAATGGAATGCCTGTCAGGGACGTCATCGACTATATGTATTATTCCAGAGAGAGCACAGTCGACCTGGTCATCATGCGCGGGAAAAAGACCCGGTCTTTCAAATTCAAAAGAAAGGAAAATGTCCCTCTCGGCATTGAATTGAAATCATTCAGGACAAAAACGTGCAGGAATAAATGTGTCTTCTGCTTCGTTCACCAGCTCCCAAAGGGCATGAGAAAATCCCTCTATCTTAAGGACGATGACTACCGGATGTCCTTTTTATTCGGCAACTATATAACGCTGTCGAACCTCTCGGCAAAGGACAAAAACCGCATCATCGAACAGCGCCTCAGCCCTGTCTATGTATCTGTCCATTCTACGAACAATACCGTAAGAAGAAAGATGCTCGGCAATTCCCGGGCGCCTGACATTATGAAGGACTTACAGGAATTTGTTTCAAATAAAATAAGGATGCACGTCCAGGTTGTCCTGTGTCCGGGATTGAATGACGGGGAAGAACTGGCCAGCACCTTGAAAGACCTGCAAAAGTTCTACCCCTATGTCTCATCCATAGCAGTCGTGCCGGTGGGTATCACAAAGCAGAGAAAAGGGGGCATCAGGCCCGTTGAAAAAAACGACGCGGCGAACGCAATCGAGACGGTAAAAAAAATCAGGCTACGCTGCAAGAGACGCCACGGCGACCCCGTTGTTCACCTTGCGGACGAAATGTACCTGAAGGCCGGACTCCCCTGCCCTCCTCTTAAGGATTACGGTGATCTTCCCCAGATTGAAAACGGCGTCGGGTTAGTCCCCGTTTTCCTGCACAAGGCTAAAAAGCTTCGGCTTCCTAAAAAAATCGGGCCCGTTAAAGCGGCAGTTGTCACCGGCGCGTCTTTTATGCCGTTCCTTGAAGAATATGCTGAAAAGCTTTCTTCCATTGAGGGCCTCAGTCTTGATGTCTTCAAAGTAGAGAACAAGTTCTTCGGTCACTCAGTAACCGTAGCAGGCCTGCTTACGGGCAAAGATATTCTGAAGACAGTGGTCGGCAAAACAAAAGCGGACTGTCTGCTCGTACCGAATGTGATGCTGAAGGAAGGCTCTGATACCTTCCTGGACAATGTTACATTAAAGGACATCGGAGACAGCCTTGGCATACAGGTAAAAGCCATTGAAGCGACACCGGAAGGAATATTAAGGTGGATAACAGATGGATGTAAGCGGCAGGACTAAAATTGTGGGTATATTCGGATACCCCATCGATCACACGCTCTCACCGGCAATGCACAACGCTGCATTTGATGAAAAAGGTCTTGATATACGCTACGTCGCCTTTAAGGTCGCCCCCGCATCCCTGCACGGCGCGGTTGAGGCAGTCCGCAGCTTGAACCTGCTCGGAGTCAATATTACGGTGCCCCATAAGGAACATGTTCTCCCCCTCCTGGACAGCGTCAATGGTGAAGCGTCATTTATCGGCGCAGTCAATACGGTCACGAATAAAGATGGAATGCTTACGGGCTACAATACGGACGGACGAGGGTTTATCAGTTCACTTGCTGAAGAGGGCATTGCCATAGAGGGCAAAGATATTGTGATCGTAGGGACCGGAGGGGCATCCAGAGCAATAAGCTATTACCTCAGCGAAAAGGCCGCCGGACTGTATTTATATGACATTGACCGTCCAAAGGCGGAAAAACTGGCAGGCGACCTCCGCAGCATCAGGGACAACATTCACCTCATTGAGAGCATGGAAAGCCTGTCCCGGCCGGACATTATCA
>CALZGI010000230.1 GCA_945786855.1 Thermodesulfovibrionia bacterium
ATAGCTGACAGCTGCCTTTTCACCATCCCCCTGAAGCGCCGCCTCCGCCAAAGCCTCCACCTCCGCCGCCTCCGAAACTTCCCCCGCCAAATCCGCCTCCGCTGCTCCAGCCGCTTCTTCTTCCGCCCCCCATCATGTTCATCATTAACAGTAACAGCAGCAATCGGGGATGTTTAATAAAGAGATATATCAGACCAATAAAAAAAAGTATGGAAAATATTTTGCCCAGCAGGGTAGGCTTTCTTTTCTGCGTGCCACGGTCTGACGTCCTGCTTCTCAGCTTTGGCATCCCTGTGATCTCTACACCGGCCTCAGCAGTGATTTCACTAATGGCAGCAAGTGATGCAGCGAATATACCGGTTGAATAATCACCTTTTTGAAAATAAGGGACCAGGTACTGCCTGCCGATAGTACCGACGAGACTGTCCGGCAGGGGCCCCTCCAGACCATACCCTACTTCAAACCTGTACTTTCTGTCATCAAGAGATACCAGCAGGAGCACCCCGTTGTCTTTCCCTTTCTGTCCCAGTTTCCACCTGTCATGGGCCACAGTCAGTGAGAAATCCTCAAGTGATTCACCTTCAAGGCTTTTGATAGTTAATATGACCATCTGGGCAGTGGTTTTCTGCTCCAGCTCCAGAAGGTACTGGTTAAGGTTTGTCTCAACATCCGGATTAATGATCCCGGCAAGATCAACCACATGGTTTAAGGGTCTTTCAGGAATAACAATTTCTGATGAGGAAATATTTACGGACAGGCAGAGAAAGGTCAGGAAAAAAAAGGCCGATAATTTATATCTTAATTTCATCTACAATCGTTCCTATTTTCTCTGTGGCCTCATAATAATCTTCAAACATTGTATTCAGCTCTTCAATCGAAAGTTTGATCTTATCGTGCTTTTCCTTCAATACCTGTGTAAACACATCAGTATTTATATGCGCAGCTTCAGACAGGGCCGTTATTACCTCACTCTGTATTGCAGGCGGTTTTTTGCCGAGAAGCGTAATAATAGCGCGGAACAGGGGGATATAGCCTGTAATGGAATTTACAAACCCTTCAGTCAGGAGTTTCCGGTCGCCCATTGCATCCAGGTAGCCCTGACGCAGCCAGATGAGCTTGACCTTCAGTTCCCTTTCACAATGGTGCCTTAAGTCAAACCGGCTGATTTCAATATTTTCAAAGACATCCTCACCGAAGACTGTTTCATGTATTAACTTGAAATTAAGAAACTCAATCGGAAAGACATCCAGAGATGACTGTATATAGGCGGGGGTCATAATAAGGGGAGCTGCTACTCTTTTTTTGCCGTATGTTTTTCCCAGGGGGGCGAGCAGTTCGAGAAATCTGAGGTCCATTTCTTTTAGAACAAATATGGAATTGACATCTGAGATGCTGTCGTCGAAATCATCGGTAATGGCAGTTCCGGTTACATAAACAGAATGCATCTTTTCCCGATAGCTGCCGAGGATTTCATCAAAAAAAGGTCCTATCCTTTTTGCTGCAGACGAATTGAGAGTTTCCAGATTAATAACGGACATGTTTTATGGCCTCCGGGTAAAAGGTTCTTAAGAACAAAAATATGGTATCAGAATTCCCCTGTTAAGGCAATTGAAATGCATATTTATGTTTGATCGAACATCCATTATGTAAGATTAGCACACGTCATGGCAATTTAAGATATACTTATTAGTTATGAGTATAGATACATTTCCAGAATTCAGCGAGATTGATTTGTCACATCGGACACAGGTCATAGATCTATTGAAAAAATATCCCCTTGAGGCTTCTGAATACACATTTACCAATATGTTTGCTTTCAGATCAACCTATAATTTCAAATTGTCTCTTCTCCGGGATAATCTGATCATACTGAAAGACGAAGAACCTCTATCTGTTTTTTGTCCTGTGGGTAATTCCAATATGCCGGCTGTGCTGGATGATCTGTTTGACTGGATGAAAGACAGGACCAGCGACCCCTGCCTTGAGAGGGTGCCGGAGAGCTTTGTGAGCAGGTATCTTGAAAATTCCGACCGCTTTATCGCAAGAGAGGAAAGAGATCATTTTGACTATGTCTATGACGTAAAAAAAATGATCGAGCTCAAGGGGAGAAGTTTTCACGATAAAAGAAATAAGGTAAATAAATTTCGAAGTCTGTATGAATATGAATATCTTGAGATCACCCCTGATTTAGTAGATGAGTGCCTGGAGTTTGAAGATGACTGGTGCGAAGTAAAGGAGTGTGAAAAATATTACGGGCTGGAAAAGGAGCGATGTGCAATTTTGCAGATGCTCTTCAACTTTGACAATCTCAAAATAAGGGGAGGGGCCATAAGAATTGCAGGACGGATCGAAGCGCTGACCCTGGGAGAAAGCATGCCCAATGATACATTTGTGATCCATGTGGAAAAAGCAAATACCGATATCCCGGGGCTGTATCAGATTATCAACCAGGAATTCCTGATACATGAGGCTGGAGACAATCTGTTTGTAAACAGGGAACAGGATCTTGGGATGGAAGGATTACGGCGGTCAAAGATGTCATATAATCCTCTAAAATTAATCAGGAAATTCAGAGTGACGATGAAGTAATAATAAAGGAGATATTGATGGCATCAGATGTATATTTCAGCAAAATCGAAAAAGGGGAGCGCGTAAAAGAATGCATGATCAGGATGCTGGACAAACTTGATCCGTTTCTCTCTGTCTTTGGCAAGGGATCATTTGTGGGGATTAAGATGACAGTTGGTGACATGGGCAGTACAGGGTATATTAAACCTGAACTCGTAGGCATGCTTGTTAAGAAACTGAAAAAGCAGGGTGCCAAGCCTTTTGTGTTTGATACAAACGTTATTTATCATGGGAAGAGACAAAATGCCATAGACCACCTGCACCTGGCTTATCAGAAGGGATTTACACCCGGGAAAATAGGCTGTCCATATATAATTGCTGACAGTGTGTTTGGCAGTGATTCTATCTCATTAAAAGCTGATTTTAAAAATATAAAGCAGATCAAGGTCCCCTCTCTGGTAAAGATGCTGGATGATCTGATAGTCCTCTCCCATGTAACAGGCCACCTGATGTCAGGTTTTGCCGGTTCGATAAAGAATGTTGCAATGGGGATGTCTTCACGTGCCGGCAAACAGATACAGCACTCTTCAATAAAACCCATGATCAATGTCGATACATGTACCATGTGCGGGGCCTGTATCGAGGTATGTCCTGTTTCTGCCATATCAGAACTGAGCACGAACGCATACATAAACTCTGAAACATGCGTGGGCTGTGCGGAATGCATAGCTGCCTGCAAGATTCACGCGGTTCACATTAACTGGAATGAAGACCCGCATGTGTTTGCCGAGAGGATGTCTGAATATGCGATGGGGATCCTGTCACGTATTAAAAGGAAGATTTTTCTTAATTTTGCAACGGACATAACCCTTGAATGTGACTGTATATGCGGAGATGACCATAGAATACTGGATGACCAGGGAATATTCGCATCAGAAGATATCCTGGCAGTTGATAAATCAAGTTTTGATGTTCTTACAGACGGGAGAGACATCTTCTCACGGGGGGGAAAGATTAGTGCTCACAAGCACCAGTTTCAGTATGCAGAAGAAATAGGACTGGGAAGAGCAGATTATAAACTGGTTACTTTTTAGCCTTGATGATTCATGAATAATCAGTCAATTGATGATTCTGCAGTCTGGCTGGGTTGTATTACCTATTCACGATCAACGTACTGCATGTACCCCTCACTAATAAAAGCTGATTTAATATGGAATAATCTCAGGTTAAGTCTTTACGGTATTTGATTTTTATGGTATATTGACTTCCAGATGTCTGATGATGAAATATAATCGAAGTTTCTGGTACTTTAATGATAAGCGTGAATTGCGTTACCATTATTTAATTTCTACAAAGTTTACATAAAAAGAACGAGGAGGCGACTAATGAGTAAGGACGTTGACAAAGAACTTTCTGACAAGTACTGCCCGCGGTTTGCCCAGCTTGCTGTTGAAAAAGGATTTGTATCTCCTGATAATGCAAAGGTGGCCCTGTCCAGACAACTTGACGATGACCTGGCTGGAAAGCCTCATAAGCTGATTGGGAGCATCTTTCTTGAGAACGGCTGGATGACACCCCAACAAATAGAAACGATATTGAATGAACTATTTGATAGATAATACTGATGTATAGAGATAGTATGTATATCAAGTCACATCAGTAATTCTCTGCCAGCAGCTCAAAATGAGACTGGGGATGTTTACATGCCGGGCATTCCGGCGGTGCATCAGCTCCTTCATGAACATAGCCGCAGTTTCTGCAGTGCCATTTATTCCCGGCGGGATTTTTAAATACACTGCTGCTTTCAACATTGGCTGATAACTTTCGATATCTTTTCTCATGAAATTGCTCTACCTTTGCGACATGTTTGAAAGACTCGGCTATCTCTGAAAAGCCTTCATCACGTGCAACCTGCTCGAAGTCCGCATAAAGAGTTGTCCATTCGAGGTTTTCACCAGCAGCAGCATGGTCGAGGTTCTCCTTTGTGCTGCCTATTATCCCTGCAGGGTAGGCTGCTGTGATTTCCAGATCACCTCCCTCAAGGTGTTTAAAAAAGACCTTGGCATGCTCTTTTTCGTTTTCTGCAGTCTCAAGAAACAGGGCCGCGATCTGCTCGAACCCTTCCTTTTTGGCCTTGCTTGCAAAATAGGTATATCTGTTCCTGGCCTGTGATTCACCTGCAAAGGCCTTCAGAAGATTCTGCTCTGTTTTTGATCCTTTAATTGATTTGGACATTATCAACCTCCTAGCCTGATATTTTTTCCATAGGTTCTCCGCAGCATACCAGTTCACCGCCGCCTGCTTTTGTTACCTTGACTTCATTATTACAAATATTACACCTGTATTCTTCTCCCGCACTTTTTACCTGCATTATCTTTCTCCTTTTTATTAATTAATGAACGTTAATATAAACCAGAGTCCCGTTCTTTATCCCCTATTCTTTATTTTCCTTTTTTGTAGATATTTTTAAAGGGAGATAAGCAGGGCAGTGTCCAACAGCGCTGGTCAGGATAAAAGCTATTGCTATAACCCCCAGAACTATTGCTGCTGTTCCGGAAATCTGGCCTG
>CALZGI010000231.1 GCA_945786855.1 Thermodesulfovibrionia bacterium
GCAATGGAAGAATATCAGCAGGCTGTACAATCGGGTCTCAAGACACCTGAGATTTACTGGAAGCGTGCAAAAGTCCTGTACATCACAGGATTCCTGAACGAAGCAGTGCATGAACTGGAAATGGCTGTCACGTTGAAACCTGACATTGATGTTTTTCGAATAGATCTTGGAATTCTCTATATTGCGGACAACCAGATAGAAAAAGCAAAAGATCAGTTCATTGCCGCCCTCGAAATAAATCCGAGTTTAACCCAGGTGTATATTTACCTGGGAGAACTATCGTTCAGAATGGGGGATTACAATATGGCGTGGTTTTCCGCACGAATAGCAGCGCATCTGGGACACGAGAGTGAAGACCTTACAGACAGATTACAAGCTGTGTCGAAAGAGCCGGTTATCAAACCTCTTGAATCTGGCAGAGATAACATATATTTAAGACAAATCCTTGTCAGTTCCCGCAAAAAAGCCGAAACTATTCTGAACAGGATGTCAGGAGGTGAACTTTTTGAACTTATCGCCGGTACTGAATCCAAAGGACCCAACGCTTTAAAAGGCGGCTATATCGGAAACATTCACTCCTCGGAGCTCCATCCCGGGATTGTCAATGCCTTAATGGAAAGAGATGTGTTCGCGCCACCGGTGATTGTTGAAACAGAAAATGGCTTTCACATAATTCAGCGAGTAGCTCCCTTTGATTTCGATTCCGTAAAAAAATCACTTACTCATACACATGCATCTGGGAAGTCTGAATAATGATCATGATTTTCCCAGTCACGGAAGAACTTTAATCCAGTCTTATCAAGCCCGCCTGTCAACGGATTTGAAAAACCCGGAGCCCTTTCCGACCTGTCAAACCTGACAGGAACCCGGGCAGATAGTACAGTTCGTAAGCTTTGCTGTGGCACAGCGGGCTATTTATGTCAGATCAGTTCCGGAAAGCATCAGGCAGGATGCTACGTAACCTTTATCCGATTCTTTGTCCATTCGATCAGACCTCCGGCAGATATAAGCTCCTGCATGAATGGAGGAATAGGTTTTGCAGTGTATTCTTCGCCCTTCGTAACGTTCTTTATAATACCCATGTCAGCGTCGATCTCAATCTTATCGCCTTCGGTTATTCTGTCGGGCGCTTCTTCAGATTCAAATATGGGGAGACCGATGTTAAATGAGTTCCGGTAAAAAATTCTCGCAAAACTCTTCGCAACAACTGCATGAATACCCGCAGCCTTGATCGCTATGGGAGCATGTTCCCGGGATGATCCGCAGCCGAAGTTAGATTCGGCTATTATCAGGTCACCGGCACGTACCTTGTTCGGGAAATCGCTGTCCGCATCTTCCATGATATGTTTTGCAAGTTCATCAGGATCTGACGTATTGAGATATCTCGCAGGGATGATTGCATCGGTATCTATGTTATCTCCAAATTTCCAGACTCTGCCTTCGATAATCATTGCACCTCCTCTGGTGTGGCGATTCTTCCAAGCACGGCTGATGCCGCAGCAACAGCAGGATTAGAAAGATACACTTCGCTTTCCGGGTGCCCCATTCTGCCGACAAAGTTTCTGTTCGTTGTTGCAATCGCCCGTTCACCCTTCGCAAGTATACCCATGTGCCCCCCCAGGCAGGGTCCGCAGGTAGGCGTTGAAAACACAGCTTCCGCATTCACAAAGATTTCAGCAAGCCCTTCCCTGAGTGCCTGGAGGTATATCTGCTGCGTTGCAGGAATAACGATCATCCGCGTATTCGGATTTACCTTTTTCCCCTTTATGACTTCTGCCGCTTCTCTGATATCCTCTATCCTTCCGTTTGTACAGGAACCGACAACGACCTGGTCTATGGAAACAGAGTCAAGATCAGCAGCCGGTTTTGTATTCGAAGGAAGGTGAGGGCATGAAACAGTAAGGGGTATCTGTGCACAGTCATACTCCCTGACATCCACATATGTATTCTCTTTTCCCGAAGTAAAAAATTGATACTCTCTCTTTGCCCTGCCGTTGACATATTCCTCAGTTATCCCGTCAGGGACAATAATTCCGTTTTTCCCTCCCGCCTCAATCGCCATGTTACACATGGTGAGCCTGCCCGACATGGGAAGAGCGCTGATCGTCTCACCCTCAAATTCCATGGCGCGGTAAAGAGCCCCGTCAACTCCTATGTCTCCTATTGTATGAAGGATCAGGTCCTTCCCGCTCACCCATTCCCCCAACTTTCCGTAATAGATAAACTTCATCGATTCAGGGACCTTAAACCAGCATTCACCTGTCGCCATGGCTGCTGCCACATCAGTGGACCCGACACCGGTAGAAAAAGCGCCGAGAGCACCATAGGTACAGGTATGACTGTCAGCCCCGATAACAAGGTCCCCCGGAACAACAAGCCCCTGCTCCGGCAGGAGCGCATGTTCAACTCCCATTCTCCCTACTTCAAAATAAAGGCCGAGATCATAGTCCTTAGAAAAATCCCTGAGCATCTTACACTGCTCTGCTGCCTTTATATCCTTCTGAGGTGCGAAATGATCAGGAATGAAAGCAACTCTGTCCCTGTCAAAGACATCTTTGGCCCCTGTCTTTTTAAATTCTGTAATTGATATGGGAGCCGTAATATCATTGGCGAGAACGAGATCGACTTTAGCATTTATCAGTTCTCCGGGCACTACGTTGTCTTTACCGGCGTGTGCTGCAAGAATTTTTTCCGTTATTGTCACGATTCCTCCAGAAATAAAGAGATGTATTCGAAATACTACAAAATACAATTCAAAATAGTCAATTTGGTCAGCCGGTTCCATGGGATGGTCCACATCACGCAAACCATCCATAACTGGACTATATTCATCTTTATACAGTATAATTTTTTGCCTGTATGAAAACAGCGCGCAAATAAAATATAAACTTCAGGGGTGTGCTCCATTAAAAACAATAAAAGAATATCAAAGCTTTTAAAATCAACCTGTGCCCAGTGCGGATCATGCTGCACCGATCCAATTATTGAGGTTACCCACCATGACCTCCGCAGACTGGTTGACCATTTAAAAATTCCCGCAGATACGTTAATCAAGCTTTACAGGGTCTCTGACTTCAACGAAGTGGACGAAAATGACCTTATTGAGCTTTCCTACGGGAAACGAAAAATTGCTTTGAGAAAAAATCAGGATGGTACCTGCATCTTCCTGACGAAGAATAAAACATGCAGCGCCTATAAAGCACGTCCGCTTTCATGCAGAACTTTTCCAATTGACGTATTGCTTGATGAAGACAATGATATAATCGACCTTGAGTTGTCAGACGTTATTCGTGATAAATTTATACGCTGTAAGCGGCACCAGGGAAAGGGAGCTTCATTTAAGGACTTCATTACTCTCTCTCATAAGACACGGGATGAAACTGCCTCTTACTGGAGGAAAGTAAAGCGTTGGAACAGAAAAACCGAAAGAGGCGGAAAGAGCGACTTTCTCAATTTTCTCAAGTTAACCTATCGGGGATAGCAAGGAGGTCCTATGCATGCCGATGTACAGATTATCGAAGGTGGCCAACTGGTAAAAACAGAAAAAATGAAATTGAAAATTATTAAGGAATTCGGCGACAGCACGATCATTTATGAAAACGAACAAGGTCGCGCTGTCCTGTATTTTAAAGAAAAAAATGAATATATATTAGTTTCCATTGATATGGCATAAAAAGGAGTCCTTCATCTCTATGTTTTCTGGATCCACCTCTTCGGGAGCCGGATACTGAACGTTGTGCCTTTCCCCTCTTCGCTCGTCACATCTATTTCGCCCATGTGTTCCGACACTATGCGCTTCACAAGGGGCAAACCCATCCCAAAACGCTTGTCCTTCGAGCTGAATACAGGGTCAAAGATTTTCCCCACATCCTCTTCACCAATGCCGTAACCCGTATCCGAGACTTCTACAACGGTCGTGTCACCGCTTCCATAGGTTGAAATTGTAATCTCTCCTCCGCCTGAGGTCGCCTCTGCAGCATTGTTTATAAGATGGGATAACGCAATCTGAAAGAGGTTCTTCTGGATATTCACCTTCATTGTCTCTTCTGAAGGCTTAAAAACCATCTGAATCCCTTTTCCGACAGTCATTTTTTTTATGATTGGAAGAACGCTTTCCACAACAGTATTTACATCTTCATACTGAAACATGGATTTTTTGCTCTTCAGAAGGGACTGGAAGTCCTTAACAATATTGTCCAGCTTTTCCGTCTCCCGGATAATTCCAGTCAGTTTAGGCTGCAACCGGTCCGGCACGTCATCCTTATCAAGCATTCTTTTACAGGTCAGTCCGATCACTGACGCAGGGTTTCTTATTTTATCTGCCAGCGTGAGTGCGATCAGGCTCATGGTGCGCTCCGCGACAAGGGTTTCTATCTCCTGGTTATATTCTTCCAGGAGATGTTTATACTCCTTTTCCATAAGCACAAGTTTGTTATAGCGGACCGCCTTTTCAACAGAGTGAACGAGCAGATCGGCAGTAAAAGGTTTGATAATGAAATCGAAGGCCCCCGTTTTTATAGCGCCGATAACTTTCTCCATATCGGCGTATGCAGTCATCAGAATAACAGGAGTAGAAGGATTAATATCATGAATCTGCCGGAGAAGGTCGATTCCTGACTTGGAGGGCATTACAATGTCTGTTATGACCGTATCAATAGTCTCCGGCCGATATTTATCAAGTGCATCTTCGGCGCTGGGAGAAGAAATAACGTCATATCCATACTCCTGCAGCAGAAGAGAAGAAGAATCAAGCACAGAAGGATCGTCATCAACGACGAGTACTGATCCATATTTTTTCTTATTCATCGTTCCTCATTCCCGCTTATCAATGAGTATAGTGCAAGTTCTGGAGACCCGCAACTATTTCTCATTCAATAAATGCTCCTGCATCCAGTTCGATTTTTTCCCTTCGAATGGTCCGCGGATAGGGAAGTTCCGTGCCGTTTACTGATTCCCTTGTACTGACAAAACAGCTTCAACGGCCGCACCAGTTTTCGTCATGTGGAAAAGAATGAAGAACATGATACATTGGCGGCTCAACAGGAAACTCATATGAGGATACGCATCGATTGGCACGTATAGCCTAAGAGAGAGAAATTATTTACCTTATTTTATCAATAACTTAAATAGCACAAACACGAAACAGGATGAAGGGCCAGACAGTCCATTCTTTTCAGAATTAAAGGAAAGCAGCTCACCTACTCAAGGCTCATGATTAATGAATGTAACTCCGGATAAAGATCTTTTACCGGATGAACATCATCCTTCAATAACCGTAATCCTTCCGGTACAAACTTCAAAAAGTACTTTTTCCCCTTTATGGATGACAAAAATCCATATGCCCCGAGTGCCTGCATATGTCTCTGGAGACGACAGGGAATGAGAGAGTCTCTTACTGAATCGTGTATGTCAGGTTTGGACCGGGAACCCAGTTGCTTCATGTAATAATCCAGCAGGTGTCTCTTCATGCCATCATCCAGCCGAACATAGGGGTCCCAGAGAAGTGATGCCACGTCATAACCGGGCGGCCCCATCCGTGCACCCTGATAATCAATTATCCGAATATCCTCCCCTTTCAGGACCATAATATTCTGTGACTGGAAGTCCCTGTGGACTATCGTTTTCGGAAGCGCGTCAGCCTTCAGGGCAAGGGAGTGAAGTTCCTCTTCCAGCCCATGATAGTTTTGCATTCTTCTATTTCCGATTCCCTTCACAAACCTCTCAATAAAATAATCTGTCTCCCAACGAAAATACTCATAATTGAAAAGTCTGTTTTGAAGCAGAGGGCATGCAGATACATTCTCTGTTGCTGCTGATTGAATCCGGATCAATTCATCAATAGCTTTTCTGTACACCTTCTCTATTTTCTCTTCATCCCGCCGGCATTTGAGGTAGCTATAAAGGGACATATCTCCTGCATCTTCGAACACGGCCTGCCTCTGTTTATGTCTGACATCCATGAGCAGAGGGACATGAACGGAGCAGCTCTGAAAAAACCGGGAATATTCAATGTGCCTTTCAAAGTCTTGATCGCCAGGATCAGACTGCATGAGAACCTCGGTCGCATCATTCCCCCTCAGTCTGTAATACCGCCTGTCCGAGCCTCCGGAACCGATCGGTTCCTTCCCCTCGCCATCGATGCACAGTATCTCTGATTCGTTGAGGCCAATTTTGAAATCAGGGCCGATGATACAATTTTTAAACTCTAAACTATTATCATTCAATTCGTGTAGGGGCAATTCATGTCGGAGCGACCCTCGGAATCGAGTCGTACCGACTTCGCGGAGACCCGTTTCGGGAATTACCCCTACGGTGCTTCCCGGAAGCACAATACAATTCCTGAGCGATACCTTTTCATAAAATTTACACTTCTCTTCGATAACAGCATGTCCCTGCACATTGACATTACTGCACTTCCCTGTTGATGGATGAACATAGATACATTCACCCTCGCTCCTTAATGTATCGAAAACCGCTTTAGCGTATGCAGAAGGGGTGCCAATATCGCTCCAGTAACATCCGCTTACATCATGTGTGCCAATTCTGTATCCCCCAGCAACTGCTTCCAGCCATGCAGCCACTATACTCGACGGGCCCTCAGGCAATATTTTGAGAAATGCCGGCTCGTACACAGCAATTCCTGTAAAGGCTGTTTTCTTCCTCTCGCTCTCTGCCCTGCTGATACTCTCAAGGTCCCCCTTTTCATCAACAATGACATTATTAAACTCAGGATAATCGTGCACAGCGAGTGTGACGAGGTTTTTTGAGAGGCGATGATGTTCAATCAGGTTCTCCAGATTCATATCTGAGAGAATGTCTGAATTGTGGACAAGGAATGTCCCCTTTCTCAAGAGAGCTTCTGCATTTTTTAATGCGCCTCCTGTGTTCAGTATTTCTTCTTCCCTGAAAAACTCAGCATCCTTCATGAAACTGGAGCCCGCCAGCCATTTTTCGATGAACTCTTTCTTATAGTGCACATTGATCCCGATCCGTTCATGGGGTAATGGGGACACCCTCTCCAGAACATATTGGAGAACCGGCTTCCCCGCAAGCGGAATGAGCGGCTTTGGAATATGATCA
>CALZGI010000232.1 GCA_945786855.1 Thermodesulfovibrionia bacterium
GCGTACTGGGCCTGGAAATCGGGGCGGATGATTATGTTCCCAAACCGTTCAGTATTATGGAACTCATGGCGCGGGTCAAGGCAATACTGCGCAGGGTGGAAAAGATGGAAGAAAAGGGGATTAAAGAGGAGTCTGATGTTATACGTGCAGGAGAGATGGTCATTGATTCTGAAAAGAGGAGTGTCACTCTCAACAGAATGTCTGTAGAGGTTACTGCGAGGGAATTCGATCTGCTCCTGCACTTTGCACGGAATCCCGGCCGCGTTTATACAAGGACAGATCTGCTCGACAGGGTCTGGGGCTATGGTCATGACGGGTATGAACACACTGTCAATTCCCATATTAACCGCCTCCGTTCAAAAATAGAACAGGACCCGGCAAAGCCCCGGTACATTCTCACTGTCTGGGGCACAGGATATAAGTTTGTTGATTTCAGGGAGGAACCCGAATAATGGCGAAGTCCCTTTATGCAAAGCTGGCCATAGTCCTGCTCGGTCTGTTTTTTTTGATAGGACTGTCCTTTGTCGTGATCAGTGTTTATTCTACAGAAAAATATCAGCAGGAAGTGAATCAGAAACTCAACCGCGAGCTGGCGGAACTCATTGTTGCAGAAAAAATTATTCTACAGGAAAACAGGATTAATCAGGGTGCGCTGAAGGAAATCTTTCACATGCTGATGGTGATAAATCCCAGCATAGAAATCTATCTCCTTGACCCGGAGGGGGGCATACTTGCTTTTTCTGCTGAACCCGGAAAGGTCAAGCGCAGGGACATTGATCTCGGCCCGGTCAGAAAATTAATCAGTGGACAGGTCACTCTTCCTCTTCTCGGAGACGACCCCCGGGATACAGAAGGGAAAAAGGTTTTCACTGCGGCCCCTATCCATTTCGGGGGTACTCTGGAAGGATATCTCTATGTGATCCTGGGCGGAGAGACCTATGACAGTATCATAGAGAAGATCCAGGGGAGTTATATTCTGAAGTTGAGCATCCGGGTTGTTGCCATCAGTCTGCTTGTTGCACTGATTGCCGGTTTAGTTCTCTTTGCATTGCTCACCGGAAGGTTGAAACGTCTGGCAGGTGTCATGGACAGATATAAGAGTGGAGTGCCTTCGGGCGAGCTTCATCTTCCTCTCGGCACCTATTCCGCTGCCGGCGATGAAATAGACAGACTGGGTGCAACCTTTCAGCAGATGACGGAACGCATCAATCAGCAGGTAGGAAAGCTTCAGAAATCGGATGCCATGAGGCGCGAGCTCGTGGCAAATGTATCCCATGATCTCCGGACACCCCTGGCAACACTGAGAGGATATATAGAGACTCTCCTGCTCAAGGATGAGCATATGTCGTCTGAAGAGAGGAGAAACTACCTGAAGACGGCAGTCAGTCACTGTGAACGGCTCGGTAAATTAATCGATGATCTCTTTGAACTTGCGAAGCTTGAAGCACAAGACCCGGTTTTGCATTGTGAATCCTTCAATATAAGCGAACTCGTTCAGGACGTGGTGCAGAAATTTGCCCTCACAGCGCAGGAACGAAAGATAAAGATAATCACAAATATAGGGAAAGACATTCCTTTTGCCCGGGCAGACATTGCCCTGATTGAAAGGGTGCTCGAAAATCTTATCGAGAATGCTCTCCGTCATACCGGGGAAGAGGGGTCTGTCAGCGTTGTAATGAATCACGAAGGTGAACATGTCAGGGTCATGATGAGCGACACCGGACAGGGTATCTCAGGGAAAGAACTTCCCAGAATATTTGACCGCTTCTATCAGCTTGACAAGAGCCGGAAAGGGAAATCAGGACATTCAGGACTCGGACTGGCAATAACAAAAAAAATCCTTGATCTCCATGACTGCCAAATTGATGTGGAAAGCAAAACCGGCTCAGGGACTACATTTTCTTTTCATCTTCCTGTTTCCATCCCGGGCTCAACACCTTCAATATAAACTATCTATGTAAAGCAAACACGTTTCAAAAACCCTTTCGGGACTGTGCTCTCCCTTTTCCCTGTTGCGAATTCGGTAGCCCCTTTGATTTCCTGTTATACAAACGTTATCTCTCTGTGATAGTTCTGTGATTTAATCCTGCTACTCTGATAACAGGAGAAACTCAGAGCTGTTCTATACAGACTGAATCCCCGTTAACAGAACAGGCAAATACGCAGGAAAGGAGGGGACATTACACTTATTAAAATGCCTGTGAATAAGAAAAGGAGAATAAACTATGAAACACAAAGTAATGATAATAACCGTTTGCATTCTGGCTCTTTCACTGTTCAGTGGAGGATCTTATGCAGATGGGGGATCACGTTCCTACGAAGTTGCCGTAACAAACATAACGAGCGGCCAGACCTTTACCCCGATTCTCGTCCTTACCCACAAAAAGGGCGTAAAGCTTTTTACTCCCGGCTCACCTGCAAGTCCAGAGCTGGCAATGCTGGCGGAAGGCGGAGACACCAGCCCCCTTTCTATGAGGATGTCAATGAACCCGAAGGTTGGAGAGATCATGACATCAGGCGGACCGACGGGGCCGGGCGAGACAACGACCATAACAATCCCTGCCGGGCACGGCTATCACTACATCAGTCTCGGGGCAATGATGCTCCCGACGAACGACGGGCTTATCGCCTTAAATGGAGTCAGGGCACCATGGGGTAGAAAGACAGTCATGTATCTTTCCCCCGCTTATGACGCCGGCAGTGAGGTGAATGATGAATCATGCGGCCACATCCCTGGTCCTTTCGGGTGTGACGGTACAGGCGAACCCTATAATCCCGATGACGATGCAGAGGGGTATGTGCATGTACATGCCGGTATACACGGCATCGGGAACCTGGATGCAGCGGCCTATGACTGGAGAAATCCCGTTGCAAGAATCGTAATTCGTACTGTGCATGAGCGCTAAAAGAGTGGACTCTGTGGTATAAAGAAGAGAGGAGCAGATGATCGGCAGGCGGAGCTTTTTTCCGCCTGCCGGCACTCCCGAAAGGAGGATGAAATGGTAAGAACGAAAATGAACTGTCTGCTGATGGTGTTGGTCTTCATATTGTGCATGCAGCCTGCCCGGCTCTTTGCCGTCACACCGGAGGACAGAGAGGAGAGGAAAACAGAAATGAGCGCCATCGGGGCAGAAAAGAATAAATACAGGATGCCTCCCGAGGAGGAAATTAGAAAAATGCTGACTCCCCTTCAATATAAAGTCGCCCGTGAAAACGGAACAGAAAGGGCCTTTGACAATGAATACTGGAACAACAAAAAACCAGGTATATATGTTGATAGAGTTTCCGGTGAGCCTCTTTTCAGTTCCGAGGACAAGTTTGTATCCGGCACGGGCTGGCCGAGCTTTACAAGACCCATTGTGCCGGAGAATGTTGTCGAGAAGGACGACAGCAGCTTTTTTATGAAGAGGATTGAAGTGAGGAGCAGGCATGGTCAATCCCATCTGGGCCATGTATTTAACGATGGTCCTGCACCGACGGGACTGAGATATTGCATCAATTCGGCATCTCTTCGTTTTATTCCCGTGAAAGAGATGGGAAAAGAAGGATATGAAGCATATCTCGCGCTTTTTCAGTGAAGCTCCCCGCTGTTTGAGGAG
Source organism: Thermodesulfovibrionia bacterium (assembly GCA_945786855.1). Taxonomy (GTDB): domain Bacteria; phylum Nitrospirota; class Thermodesulfovibrionia; order UBA6902; family UBA6902; genus CALZGI01. The sequence continues at coordinate 3,600 of CALZGI010000232.1, forward strand.
GGGATAGAACAGCGTTGAGGAAAGGAGAAGCGATGAAGAAAATGCCTTTCATTTCGATAATTTTATTGGCGGTCTCACTTGTGTTTTTCGCCGGGGAACACTTTTCCGCTCAAGAATATGGAGGTTTCAATACAATGGACAGACGTGCGGTAAAAATGGATACAAACATTCCACCTCTGGATTTCGATGTTCCGACAGTAACTGAAACGGCGACCTTTGCCCTCGGTTGATTCTGGGGACCGGACTCCCGGTTCGGGAGTATAGAGGGTGTTGTCAGGACGCGGGTCGGATATGCCGGGGGGACATCAGAGACGCCGACCTATCGTAATCTCGGCAGTCATTCAGAGGCAATACAGATTGATTTTGATCCCCGTCTGATTTCCTACGAGGATCTGCTTGAGGTTTTCTGGGAAAGCCATGACCCTGCATCTCAATCGTGGTCCAGGCAGTACAGGCACATACTCTTTTATCATTCTGATGAACAGAAAAGGGTCGCGGAGGCGTCAAGGGATGCGCTGGCATCTGCAACGGATGATAAGATTGTTACTGAATTTCTGCCCTTTAGCGGCTTTTACCTTGCCGAAGACTACCATCAGAAACACACGCTCAGAAACTATCCTGCACTTATGGCAGAGCTCAAGGCAATCTACCCACTCCTGAAAGACTTTGTTTTTTCAATGGTGGTGTCCCGGCTAAACGGCTACCTTGGCGGCTATGGCACCTGCAGCGGTCTCAGGTCAGAGATTGCGGACTTCGGACTGTCGGAATCGAATGGAAAAATGGTCCTTGACCGTGTTTGCAGAGGGTCTGTGGAAATGTCCTGTCCCACAAAAAAATGTTCCTGACCGGGAGGCAGTGATCAATGGGTCTGCAAAAATTACAGAAGTATGCCAAGCCCCAGCAATGCCTGAACAAAATACAGACATATGATGAACAGGCCAATCACAAAGTGTCTGTTTCTCCAGTAAGGTTCCGGGCCCTTAATTTTTCCTGATATGATGTAGGTTGTGACGATCAAAGCCACTATGGCCAGACCTGTGAGGAAGTGAGGAGGATGCTCGAACACATGTCCTTCACTCAAGAAAACAATTGTTGCACCTGCGATAAATCCTGCAATTCCAAGCAGAGCCGCAACAGGCCCGACTTTACGGTGCCTTTTGATTAAATGAAAAGGCTTGCTGTCCGACTTTCTTATCTTCATGCCGATGATTCCCTGGTAAAGGAAGAGCATAATAACCGCCGTATTATACGCTCCGTGAAAGAGCTTCAGGTACGCGATCAGTTCTTTGCTCATTTTAGGTCTGCCATTCTATATTCGAAAACCGGCTAAGCGGGGACATCACTATTCTACGACTTCAAGAATACCCTCCATGCCCTTTTCTCTGTGGTTTTTGAAAAACAGAAACCGCTTGTCGCAGTACATTGGATATTTGCCAACTTTAGATGGCGTAAATTTGACCGGTGTCGGATCTTTAGTGATATCCAGGCTGATATCAATCCCGGCATCAGGAGCTTGTATGAGAATATTGTGGGGTGTGAATCCCGCAGTCTTTCTGATGATAAATTCCACCGGTACATTGACCTTCACTATGATGTGGTCAGGTTCATAATAATATTCACCCCCGACAATTTCTACCCGCTGAATGCCATCACTGTCAATGGACGCCCTGTATAATTTATCTTCGGCTTCGGCTGATATGCTGGAAGTGAGAACAAGAAGGAGCGGCAGGACCATCAGATATTTAATTTTTTTCATATCAATCTCCTTTAGGAACTAAGATTATTATGTTTGCTGACATTGTCTTTCTCCATCGGTATATACTTTATTTCTCATTATGAAAATTTATATCCTGACCGTATTCCCCTTTCTAATATCTTTAAATTATAGTGGATGGAGAGGGAGCACCATGATATAAATCATAGTTAAAAGCGTGATTTGATGATGGGGCATATAAGCAATCAAAGGGAAAATTGCAAACAGGGACCCGGAAGTTTGCCGGGTCCCTGTTTGCAATTGCTTTATTTACAGACTGAATATTAATTGAACCCCTCAAGGGGTTATTTTAGAAATTCTGATTAACCATCTCCCTGAGTTCTTTTCCGACCTTGAAGTAGGGAACTTTTTTGGGAGGTACATCTACGGCAGCTCCGGTCTTTGGATTTCTGGCCTTTCTGGCGTTCCTGCTGCGAAGCCGGAAGTTTCCGAATCCCCTGATCTCAACTTTCCCCCCCTGGGCAAGCGAATCTTTTATGCTGTCGAATATGGTCTCAACGATTACTTCTGTCTGTTTTCTTGAAAGTCCATCCAGTTTTTCAGCGATTTTTTCAATAAGAACTGATTTTGTCATATGCTACCTCCTCTAATGGAAATTATATATGTCAGAGCTTAAATGTCAATAAAAATCTTGGTTAAAGGGAAAATAAATATTTTAGCTGTATTCCTGAAAAGGCATTGCTCAGGAGTTTATCAGGAATCTGTCCCCTGAGTACGTCAAATATGCTGAATTCATCTTTCTTGGTCACTACCTCCGGCTCACCTTCAATTCCGGTTAACTTTCCTGCCAGCATGATGGCATCCTGAAGACTGCCAAGTTCATCAACAAGTCCGAGTTCTTTTGCCATTCTGCCAGTGAAAACCCTGCCGTCTGCGATCTCTCTGATTTCCTCAATTTTCATGCCCCTGGAGTCAGAAACTGCTCGGATAAACTGATCATGCACGTCGTCAAGTACCGTCTGAAGAAGCTGCTTTTCCTCAGGGGTCATTGACCTGAAGGCAGATGCAATGTCCTTATGCTTCCCGCTTTTTACTATCTGAGTTTTTACGCCGATCTTTTCCATAAGGCCGGAAACATTCGGTATTTCCATAATAACTCCGATTGAGCCTGTCAGCGTGCCGGCATTGGCTACGATCTTGTCCGCAGGGGCAGCAATGTAATAGCCTCCTGATGCGGCTACCGAACCCATTGAAACAATAACTTTTTTGTTTTCCCTGGTTTTTATTATTTCTTCATAAATTTCCTGGGAAGGGGCGACTGCACCTCCCGGGCTGTCAACCCTGATAATAACGGCCTTGATTGAATTGTCTTTGGTGTATTCCTTTAACTCATCAACAACACTTGTTGAGTCAATAATTACCCCTGTGACCCGGATGAGTGCTACCTTTTCTCCCAGCGGCCCCTTGCGGGAGAATGTCAGCATCAGGCTGAGTACTGCAATGATTGCAATAATAATTAAGAAGAAGAGCAAGACTTTTTTCATTTCAGATATCCAGTGTGCAATCGACGTCTGGTGCAGCTTAATCTGGTTTTCTCCATCTTTCCGCTAACGTTTCCTATGAATTATGACAATGATTTATTACCCTATCATTGTCTTCATGCTCAAATCTATTTTCCTGTCGGCAGTATTGACATTGATGACCCTTGCGGTTACTTCATCTCCTATTTTAAAAAGTTCTTCTATCTTCTCGTCGGACTTCTTTTCAATCTCTGAAACATGAATAATTCCTTCTATGCCGTCTTCAAGTTCTATAAAGAGACCAAAGTCGGCTATACTGACGGTCTTACCTGTTACTGAATCACCGAGGGTGTATCTGCCGGGAATGTCATTGAGCCATGGATCAGGGGACAACTGCTTGATGCCAACAGAGATTCTTTCTTTTTCAGGCTCTATTTTTAATACTTCCACTTCAACTTCATCCCCCTTGGTCA
>CALZGI010000233.1 GCA_945786855.1 Thermodesulfovibrionia bacterium
GACCAGATTAAAGAGAAGATAAGGCTCGTAGCTCAGCGTTATAGCGATACCTTGAAAAGGTAGAATTCGGCCGTACGAAAACGCCCGTGCCTACCATAAAAAAGAACACCATACAGCGGTCAGCTGTCAGCTGTCGGCTTAATAAATTTAATCCGTTGCTGAAGGCTGAGCGCTAATAGAGAGAGGTTGTGAGCATTTTAGAATCACCGGAAAATGACAAAGATCTGCTGGAAGTTTATCGGCACAGCACCTCCCACATTATGGCCCACGCTGTTAAAGAACTTTTCCCGGACACAAAGCTTGCCATAGGTCCTGCTATCGCGGATGGTTTTTACTACGATTTTGATTGCGGACACAGCATTACGCAGGAAGATCTCACCAGCATCGAAAAGAAGATGAAGGAAATCATAAAGGCCAGGGTGCCCTTCATCAGAAAAGAGCTCTCAAAAGATGAGGCTCTAGAACTTTTCCGCGGTCTCGGCGAAACCTACAAAATAGAGCTGCTGGATGAGCTGGAAGATGACAGGGTGACTGTATACGAGGAGGGCGGTTTTGTGGACCTGTGCCGCGGCCCCCATCTTGAGACAACAGGAAAAGTAAAGTCATTTAAACTCCTCTCTGTTGCAGGGGCATACTGGCGGGGTGATGAAAAAAACAAAATGCTCCAGCGGATATACGGTACAGCCTTTCCTACAAAAGATGAACTGAAGAAGCACCTTGCATTTCTCGAGGAAGTGAAGAAGAGGGACCATCGGCGGCTGGGAACGGAACTTGATCTCTTCAGTATCAATGATGACGTGGGTTCCGGACTTGTCTTATGGCATCCGAAGGGCGCTGCTATCAGAAGGGTGATCGAAAATTTCTGGCTCGATGAACATCACAAAGCGGGCTACCAGATATTGTACACTCCTCACATGGCAAAACTGGATTTATGGAAGAAAACAGGCCACCTGGATTTCTACAGGGAAAATATGTACTCGCCCATGGAGATTGAAGGGCTTGAGTATGAAATAAAGCCGATGAACTGCCCCTTTCATGTGTCTATTTTCAAAAGCCATTTGAGAAGCTACAAAGAATTGCCTTTGCGGTATGCAGAGCTGGGAACAGTTTACCGTTATGAGCGGTCAGGGGTACTGCATGGACTGCTCAGAGTGAGGGGATTTACCCAGGATGATGCCCATATATTCTGCAGTGAAGATCAGATAGACGATGAAGTGGTAAAGGTGCTGGACTTTACGCTTTTCATTCTTAGAACATTTGGTTTTTCAGAATATGACATCTATCTCTCGACGAGGCCTGATAAATACGTCGGTGCCGAGGAGAGCTGGGTGAAAGCAACAGATGCTTTAGAGAAGGCCCTGAAAGAAAAGGGGCTTGACTATGAAGTTGATCCGGGAGAAGGTGTTTTTTACGGACCTAAAATTGATATAAAGGTCAGAGATTCTCTCGGCAGGCAGTGGCAGTGCAGCACTATTCAGGTGGATTTTAATATTCCAGAAAGACTGGATATCAGCTATAGAGCTTCGGACAGTCAGAACCACAGACCAATAATGATCCACCGGGCGTTGATGGGTTCCCTCGAGAGGTTCTTCGGGATTTTAATAGAACATTACGCCGGCGCCTTCCCGTTATGGTTGTCTCCTGTCCAGGTTTCCCTTCTCACAATTGCGGAACGACATGGCGATTATGTGAGGAAATTATCGGACGAATTAATACAGGAAGGCATACGGGTTTCCGTTGATGATGAGAATGAAAAAATAGGTAAAAAAATCAGAAATGCAACTATTTCAAAGACACCCTATATGTGTATAACAGGTGACAAAGAAATGGAAAACAGGACAGTAACCATAAGAAAAAGAAATGGAGAGAACGTCGGGGAAATGGCTGTTCAGGAATTGATAGCCTATCTGAAGGAAGAGACTTCAAACAGGGGGCAGTTATAAGTAAAGGATTAAGAATAAACAAGTGGATCAGGGTGAAAGAAGTAAGGGTCATTGATGATGACGGCACGCAGCTGGGAGTTATGGATACCTATAAAGCCCGGAAAATCGCCCATGATAAAGACCTTGATCTTGTTGAAGTGTCACCAACTGCTCATCCGCCTGTATGCAAGGTAATGGACTATGGAAAATACCGTTATGAGCTGGCAAAAAAACATACAGGGAAACAGAAGACTATTACGCTGAAGGAAATCAAAGTCAGACCCCAGACAGATGAGCATGATCTGATGTTCAAGATGAAAAACGCCAGAAAATTTCTTGAGCAGGGGAATAAGGTCAAGGTTACCATGTTTTTCAGGGGACGGGAAATAGTTCACAAGGCCCTGGGCAAAAAAGTTTTAGACCGCATTATTGAAGATTTTTCAGAAACTGCAAATGTTGAACAGCAGGCGAAAATGGAAGGCAACCGCATGATCATAGTCCTTGCGCCCAAGTAATAAATTTGAACACCATCCCCCCGCTTTAAGAAATACTGTCCGGGCAAAAACTTGTCAATTTTTCATTCTTTCTTTATAATTATGATCTTGAACACTGAAACTTATTATTAAGGAGATAAAGATGCCAAAGCTGAAAACTCATAGAGGGGCCGCAAAAAGGTTCAAGAAAACGGGTACTGGGAAGTTTAAACGGAGCAAAGCCTATCTGAGCCATCTTTTGACACACAAGTCTTCAAAGAGGACAAAACTGCTGAGAAAAAGCGGACTGGTGGACAAGACAAATCATGATGCCGTAAGGAAAATGCTGCCAAACTGAGTCTGAATGAATTCCGATATATTTGTTTACAATAGAGCGCATTGAATCAGAAACACATACATGTTTAAAAAAATGATGAATTTACGGTATAATAAACGGTTGTTTAATTGAGAAATTTCAGGAGGTACCTATAAATGCCGAGAGCACGGGGCGGATTCAAGACACGAAGAAGAAGAAAAAAAATCCTCAAGATGGCAAAGGGATACTACAGCGCACGAAGTCGCCTTTACAAGATTGCGACCCAGGCAGTAGACAAAGCCCTGTTACATGCCTACAGGGACAGAAAAAGAAAAAAGAGAGAGTTCAGATCACTCTGGATTATCAGGATCAATGCTGCGGTCAGGGCATTGGACATGTCTTACAGCCAGTTTATGAATAAGATGAAAAATATGAATATTGAACTGAACCGGAAAGCCCTCGCAGATCTTGCATATAATGATCCGCAGGCATTTAACAACCTTGTAGAAATGGTCAAAAAAGGGAATGCTCAATGATCTGCATTCCATAAAAAAGTCTGTCCAGGAAGAGGCTGAAAAAGCCGAATCCCTTCAGGACATTCAGAACTTAAAGATCAGATATCTGGGGAAAAAAGGATTACTCACCGGGAAAATAAAGACCCTCTCTTCAATTCCAAAAGAGCAAAGGCCTGAATACGGTCGATCACTCAACGAAATTAAAAATTTCACAGAGGAACTGCTCGACAGCAAAGAAAAAGCATTCAAGGCTTCCGAGCTCGACACTTCACTGCAGACTCAACAGATAGACGTTACTGTTCCAGGATGTTATACTCCGTCGGGGCGTTTGCATCCTGTAACGCAGGTTCTCAATGAAATCATCGGCATTTTTGTCTCACTGGGTTTTTCCGTTGAAGAGGGGCCTGAAATTGAACTCGATTATTACAATTTTGAAGCGCTCAATTTTCCGAAAGATCATCCTGCCCGGGATATGCAGGACACCTTTTTCATCAGTGACGATGTTGTATTGAGGACACATACTTCATCTGTGCAGGTTCGGGTCATGGAAAAAAACAGCCCGCCTCTCAGGGTAATAGCGCCGGGCAAGGTATACCGGTGTGACGCTGATGTCAGCCATATACCGATGTTTCATCAGCTGGAAGGGTTCATGGTTGACAGGCATATCCGAATGAGTGATCTGAAGGGCATGCTTGAACTTTTTATTCACCGGGTATTCGGACCGGAAACGTCTCTCAGATTCAGACCGAGTTTCTTCCCCTTTACTGAGCCGAGCGCTGAAATCGACATTTCCTGTGTTATGTGTAAAGGTGCTGGATGCAATGTGTGCAGTGGAACAGGATGGATAGAAATACTTGGTGCAGGGATGATCAATCCCCGTGTATACGAAAGTGCGGGGTATGACCCGGACGTGTATACAGGTTTTGCATTTGGACTGGGAATCGAGCGGGTAGCAATGCTCAAATACGAAATTAATGATATCAGGCTGTTCCCGGAGAACGATAAAAGATTTTTAGAACAGTTTTAAAAAAAGCTGTCAGCCGTCAGCCCTCAGCAGTCAGTTACTGACTGGATAATATTTTGAGCTGAAAGCTGACCGCTGAAAGCTGAGCGCTTAAAAACTATGAAAGCATCGTACAACTGGCTTAAAGAATTTGTTGATTTCACATTATCACCTGATGAACTGGGCCATACCCTTACCATGGCCGGTCTTGAGGTTGAGGCTGCTGAGGAAGAGGATGGCGATACCATATTTGACATAGGGGTGACGCCAAACAGGCCGGACTGGCTCAGCATCCGTGGAATTGCCCGTGAAATTTCGGCAATTCTGGAAATCCCCCTTAATGATATTTCCGTAAACATTGAGCAGGAGGAGGGAGAGGGACCTGTCGTTGAAATCAAAAACCCGAAGTTATGTCCCCGTTATGCATCAAGGGTCATAACAGGGGTAAAGCCCGGCCCTTCTCCTGATTGGCTGTCAAAACGCCTTGAGTCCTGTGGAATACGTTCTGCTTCCAATATTGTAGATGTAACAAATTACATTCTTCTCGAGCTCGGTC
>CALZGI010000234.1 GCA_945786855.1 Thermodesulfovibrionia bacterium
CCGCCAAGCTTGCAAAATACGCTGTTCATTCTGAATTCAGTTTGAAGCAAAGCCCTGCACAGTACTTTTTTACTTTCTTTTTTATTGTTCTCACAGGCGGGACGCTGCTGCCACTGATGGGAATTATTTTCCTTGATCTGGTAAGAAGATTCTTTCCGCATGCAACTATAGGACGGAGGAAATAAGCCATGGAAAAAAAATATCCGGCAATAAAAATAAAGGATGGACAGAAGTATTTTTACCGATTTACCGTTAATCAGCGGATACAGCACATTATTCTGGCTGTAACAGTAGTCTTTCTGGTCCTGACCGGGATGCCCCTCAAATTTCATGAAGCCTCATGGGCACCTTACCTTTATGCATTGTTTGGCGGCATCAAGTATGCCCCCATTGTCCATAAGGTTAATGGCGCCATTCTGATGGTATTGTTTTTCTACCACATCTTCTACCTCATATTTGTAATAAAGAAATTTCATATTGAACCCGCAGAAAAAGAAAAAGGGAAACTCAGCGCTGTTGACAAATTGAAAATAGTCGGGACCCAGGGACTTGTCCCGAATCTTAAGGACGCAAAAGACATCAGAGATCTCATGAAGTACCTCCTTTTTTTAACGACCAAGCGGCCTGATGGAGACAATTTTACCTGGAAGGAGAAATTTGACTACTGGGCACCCTTCTGGGGTATGGTAATCATTGGCGGCTCGGGAATGATCTTGTGGAGCAAGGAACTGGCAACACAGGTGTTACCCGGCGGGATATTGAATTTTTCATTGATTGCACATAGTGACGAAGCGCTGCTTGCCGCACTGTTCCTGTTTATCTGGCACTGGTATAATGTACACTTTTCCATGTCTGTATTCCCAATGGGCACCGTATTTCTCACGGGGTATCTTTCTGAGGAACTGATGGTAGAGGAGCATTACCAGCACTATGTTGAAGTCATGAAAAAGGCAGGGCTGGAGGATGAAATACTTCCCCCCCATGGCGCTCATGGGGAGGAATCACACATAGGAGGTGCCGCCTCATGAAGAATTTCCTCTTCAAGTTGTACATGTTAGGCTTTATGGTCTTAGTTGTTTTTTTCATGGTTATCATATGGAAAGTGACTTTTGCACATATATTGCATGAGTATCACGGAAGGCAGCAAGTCGAGGAAATTTCCAAAATCAAAGAAGAACAGACGAAAAAAGTCGAGAAAACCACCTTTGAGAAAATAATACTTGAAAGCGATGAGAAGGTAAAGCATTACCTTGGCTACAGAATTCTTGAAGAAGTAAGAATAAAAGGCCACTTTCATCATATCGGTTTTGATATCGGACCGGACAAGCGGTCGTACTGCATTAAGTGCCATGGTGATATGCCCCATGACGCGGTTAAAGAGTTAAGGGCGTTTTTAAACATGCACGCGTTTTTTGTGAGCTGTGAGACATGCCATGTACGGCTTGAGGAATCAGCCAGGACAGATGTCTACAAGTGGTATGACAGGACGACAGGAGACATTGTAGCAAGTCCTGTCATGAAGAGCAGTCCCGGTTCATTTAAGGCAAAAATCGTCCCCTTTGAGAAAAGTAACGGAGCAATTCAGCGGGTCGACTCCCAGGAAAGGATTGATTTTGCCTATGAGTTCAAGGACAGGGAAAAGACACTGACGGAAGCACAGAAGTCGAGAGCGAAAAAGCTTATCCATAAAATTGTGGCCAAGCAGCCTTATTTATGTGAGGACTGCCACCAGCAAGAACAACCATTGCTGCCTCTGGAAGCTATCGGGTATCCGAAAGAAAGGATAGATTCAATCACAAGCTCGGAGGTCGTTGGCATGATAAAGAATTACACCAAGTTCTATATGCCGAAGATGCTGCAGCCCGGAGAAAATAACGAGAATAAATAGCGGCTTTTGTCCTTACGTTGTTCATGTTGCCGGTGCTCAGCGCGGAGGCTGTTCCAGTCGGAATTTAGCAAAGTCCGGGAGTGAAAGCGAATGATGACTGTAATGCGTTCGGGAGAACACGCGGACATCATGGATGCAATAATGTTTTGCTGAAGAATAGTGTAGAATAATGAAAAAAATTTGGTGCATAGAAAATATGTAACTGAATCATGCTGAAGAATAAAGAATATTATATATATGAGGAGAAACAGTACATTTAGGCATTTGACGCATTATTATAAACTTCTTGCGGGATATTTCTCCTTTTTTTTTCTGGTCCTTACAGCAGTTATCTCTTCCCCTGCATATGGCATCAATCTTACAAACGTAAAACCCCTTTTTTCTATCTTTCACAATTTCAGCCAGCCGAGTGATGTTGCTGTCTCAGGGGATGGACATATATACATTGTCGACGGAGTCAACAACAGGATAAAGGTATTTAATAGAGAAGGCAAGTTTGCCTTTTCATTCGGCAGTAAAGGGGCCTTGAATGGCCAGTTAACATTTCCCCTTGGCATCGATATCGGCGATTCAGGCCGGGTTTATGTTGCGGACTCAGGGAACCATAGAGTCCAGATTTTCAGCCGAAAAGGCGAGTATATTGCAAAAATAAATATCGATTCCGCAATGCAGGCAGCAGATCCCACCGATGTTGCTGTGAATGAGTCTATTCAACGTATGTATGTTGCAGATAATGATAATCATCGCGTTTTGATGTATGATCTTGAAAAAGTTGAGCTCCTGAAATCATTGGGCACCCCGGGGGCTGAGGAGCGGGAATTCAGATATCCATTTCTTATGGCCCTTGACAGGGACGGCTATCTGTACATATCCGATGTTGTGAATACACGGGTCCAGGTCTTTAATTCCGAAGGACTGTTTGTTACCGTTATTGGCGGGTGGGGTGTAGAAAAGGGTAAATTTTTCAGACCCAAAGGCGTTGCAATAGACAGTAATAACAGGGTGTATGTGAGTGACGGCTATATGGGCGTCATACAGGTGTTTAGAAGCGACGGGGCTTTTCATTCCGCGATCGGTGATCCTGAGAGGGGCGCTGTAAAAAAATTTATTAAGCCTATGGGGCTGTTTATCGACAAGAGCAACAGACTCTATGTGGTTGAAATGTTTGCGGAACGGGTAAGCGTATATGAAATTCAGGGGGATACTGAATGAATTGCCGAATGCGAATGTTCAAATGTCAATGGAAAATGAATCAATATGGGCCGACATTCCCGCAATTTGTTGAGCGGGTCGGAGCGACTCTCCCGTAGACTCGCATCGAGAATCCAGTTTTCTCAATGGCTTCTGGATGCCTGCCTACCGCAGGCCGGCCCGATGAAAGACTTCGGGCATGACGAATACAAAAGATGTTTTTCTATGGAGAGTCTCTGAATAATATTGTTCTGAATATGATCGAATGAAAATAGCGGCTTGTATATATTTATTTATCATTTCTCTGACAGTACACGCAGGGATTTCTTTTGCAGAGGTTGAAGCCCCGAGAAATCCTGACTCAGCGAAAGAGTGCGCTATCTGTCACTACCGATGGATAGACACCTTTTTTGTTGATGGCACTGGCTCTGATCTTGTGGAGTATCAGGCGGAGAAAGTAGTAGCAAAACCTGAAATCTGTTTTTCATGCCACGATGGAAGTGTTGTGGACTCAAGGTCCAGAGTGTATAACGATCTCAGGCATAAGATTAATAAACCTCCCCCTGAGCACATGTCGCTGCCAAAAATATTTCCCCTTGATAAAGATGGCAATATGCAGTGCTCTACCTGCCATACTGCCCATGGCGTGCCCAGTGAAATGGGAATAGAAAAGACAATCTTCATCAGATCGTCGAACAGGGAATCGGGCATGTGCCTGCAGTGTCATACCGATAAGGACGGCGGGCCGAAATATGGGAACCACCCGATCGGCACAACGGAGAGGGCGATTCCTCAGAAACTGAAAGATCACGGGGCTGTTGTCGGTGAGGGGAAAAATCACATTATATGTGAAACCTGCCATACCGTGCACGGGTCTCCCAATGAGAGTTTTCTTATAGAAAGTGCCCGGAACTCCCGGCTGTGCCTGGAGTGCCATGCTGACAAGAATATTTTCACCCCTGACGGGAAAAGAAATCATTTTCACATTATAAATACGGTCCCTGTAAAAGTGAAAATTCCCGAGGGCCTTATTCAAAAAGGAGCAAAACTGGGGCCTAAGGGTGAGATAATATGCCAAACCTGCCATAAAGTACATAACAATACTATAGAAAAACAGCTGCTGTTAATTAAAAAAGATGAAAAGTCGAGCTTGTGCCTTACCTGCCACACCGACAAGCAGTACCTGGCAGATACAAAGCATAACCTTAATCACTCCGCACCGGATGAAAGAAATCTGGAGGGAAAGACTGTAGCAGAAGCCGGGATATGTTCTCCCTGCCACCTGCCGCACAAGGAAGCCAGAGAAGCAGGCAACGGCACTGACTATACGACGCAACTCTGTCTCAGCTGCCACAGCAAGGGGAATATTGGAGAAAAAGTAATTCCTCCGGACTACAAACATCCCGTAGATGTTAATCCCTTCACCATTGATAATCCTGATGTACTGCTCACAACCATAGGAGTCGAAAAAGATAAACTGAAGCTCCCCCTGTATAACAAGTATGGCGCCCAGGACAGGGATGGGACCCTCACCTGCGCTACCTGCCATGACCCTCACAAATGGCGTCCCGATTCAACAGAGGGAGAAATCAGGGAAGATGTGAAAGGTACGAACAAAACTTCTTTTTTACGCGCAGCAGCTCCTGATCTGTGCAGGGAGTGTCATAACACAAAATTCTCTATTGCCTTGTCAAAGCATGATATAGAGAAGGTTGCTCCTGAAGAAAAGAATTATGCAGATCAGCTGCCGGCGGATTCAGGCCTTTGCGGGGTCTGCCATATTATTCACGGAGGGCAGGAACGATATCTTTGGGGGAGGAAAATTGCCACGGAGAGCGGAAATGTAGTGATGGATTTATGTATCAGCTGCCACAATGAACGGGGCATGGCCAAGGAAAAAGTAATCAAAGACCACTCCCATCCTGTTAATATTTCACCTTCGGAGAAAAAGCTTTCAACGACGCTGCCCCTTTTTGACAAGGACGGAAAAGTTTCAAAGGATGGTGTCATGGCCTGTCAGACCTGTCATGATCCCCATCGATGGGACCCGACCATGGTAGTGGAAGGCGATCATTTTAAAGATGAAGGGAATTCTCAGAACAGCTTCCTCAGACTGGAAAATTCCCCGTCATCAAAACTGTGTGAAGACTGTCATCCCGATAAATCCTTTCTTGAGAAGACTGACCACGATTTGATCGTCACGGCCCCTGAGGGAAAAAACATCGCTGGTCAGACTCCCGCCGAGTCAGGGACGTGCGGTGTCTGTCACTTAGTCCATAACAGCAAGAATCAAATGAGGCTCTGGGCCCAGGGGTTTTCTGACGGTGCAAGCATTATGGATATGATGTGTAACTCATGCCACTCTGATACGGGGTCGGCAAAGAGTAAGGTCCCGAAGGTCGACTTTCACCCGGATGAACTCATTAATAATATAGGCAGAAATGTAAAACAGGAACTTAATTATTTCCCTCTCTTTGATAAGGTGACAGGTGACTATACGACTGTTGGAAATATTTCCTGTCCCTCATGCCATGATGTCCATAAATGGGACCCGAAGTTTTCTGTCAAGGGAAAAGGGGTAAATGTTGAAGGAACGGCAACGAACAGCTTTCTGAGAGCTCAAACCTACAGCCTGCTCTGTATCGACTGCCACGGGCTTGACGCATTGTTCAGGTTTAAATATTATCATGACCCTGAGGACAGAGTCGAAAAAGCAGGAGGCCATCTCATTATTGACACGGCTCCTTGAAAACTTTTCATGTCTTCGTAAAACTTGCTCCCAGACTTCCCAGAAAAGCCCCCAGCGAGTCCGCAAGGACATCACCAACAGCCGGGTTTCTGCCCGGAACAAGGGACTGGTGGAGTTCATCTGTAATTCCATACATGATAGTAATGATAAACGCCAGCGGAAAGACATGTTTTTTCAGACCGCTCCTGTCCATGGAGAGGTAGAGGAGAAATGCAAGGGGAATGTAAGCGATTGTATGAATAATCTTATCAATATTTTTTGTGTGAATGGGGAGATGAAATGTCGACTGGGATGAAAGATGAAATATAAGACCCATATAAGCTGCCGTCAGGAGCCAGAAAAACACCGCTGTTTTTTTATTGATATCTTTCATTTTGTAATTAGGCAATCACACCATGCCAGCACTGTGGCTGCCTGACCAGCTGATGTCACGGAAAAAGGAATCCAGCTGATACCATCAGCGATTCTCCAGTGCAGCCCTCCCTAACGCTGAATTATACTCGCTTCTTACACAAAATATTGTACTCTATTTCATGGAAATGGGCTACAGGAAATCTACCCCATGCACGGTTTTTGAAAAAAGGGGATCAGAGGAAAAGAGTCCCGCCGGCAATTGAGAATTTATTGCCGGCGGGTCAATTAAGTCTTTACTTTTTGACGAATGTGCTGTTATTCGAAGGTTATTGCTTCGGAAGGACACGTGTCGGCCGCTTCCTGGCAGTCACAGGTATCACACTTGTCTTCAGCCTTTACAAAGGCTATTTCATCATCTCCAAGTTCAAATACCTCCGGGCACAGCTCAACGCATGTAGCGCATCCGGTGCATGCATCATAATCAACAACAGGTTTCATGTACACCTCCTTTTCCCAATTGGAATTATGTTATAACGAACAAACAGCAAGAGTCCAATGGACTGTTTTAATCTTCAAAGGTTATGGCTTCTACAGGACATGTATTGGCTGCCTCTTCGCAGTCACAGGTATCGCATTTGTCCTCTGCCTTGACAAAGGCCTTTTCATTGCTATCCATCTCAAATACCTCAGGGCAGAGTTCGACGCAGGTACCGCACCCTTCACATGCATCGTAATCAACTACAGGCTTGCTCATATCGACCTCCTTCTTAATGTTGTAGTCTGGAGAAACGATGATCTTTCCGCTTCTCGTAATCTGTTCTGTAAGATTGAAAAACCTATTTGTATTCTATCATAAATTAATCTGCTGTATACGAAGCTAATCTGCTTATTAAAAACTCTAATTCCGGGTGTCAGAATAAGCTTAATCCACAGGTGTTACTATTGCCATCACAACGAGCTTTTCTCCTTTATCGGCTGAAAAACCGTGTTCCACCATCGGGTCGCAGGGGATGGCTGTTTTCTCGTCAGCCTCATACTGCTCTTCCCCGACGGTAAAGGTTCCCTTTCCTTCCACAACATACATTAACAGCCTCATCGGTGCCTTGTGGGGAGTCAGCTTCTGCCCCGGTTCAAGACACATAAGGGCAATTCTCATTTCAGGCTTGTCATCGAGCATTTCCCTCGAAATCTTGTCAGGGTGAAATGTGATAAGTTTTTTTAGATCAAGAGTGTTCATTGTCCCTCCAATATTAGAATGTTATTATTCTTCAGACCATGATATCGCTTCCGTAGGGCAAATGCCTATAGCTTCTTCACAGTCACAGGTGTCGCATTTATCCTCTGCTTTCACATAAGCCTTTACTTCATCATCATTCACCTCAAAGACCTCGGGACACAGCTCAACACAGGAACCGCATCCGATGCACTCTTCATAATCAATGACAGGTTTTTTCATAGTATTCACTCCTTTGCCTATTGTCATTAAAACAGTGTAGTCAACATATCTTTCATTCTTATAATTAATGATTTGCACAATCAAGGGTATGATTTACATCATATCCGGAGGGAGGGTGAGAGGATTCATGCAGTGAAAAAAGTACAACATGAACAGGATTCAACAGACTTTTCTCCTTTGCACAAACCTGATATGCCCTGGTGGCAAAGGGCAAAATCATATTTCAAAGGGTCTTCGGAATCAAAGCTTCTGAGAGAGTCTGTAATTTCACTGGCGGTCTTCCAGTCTGATGCTGTCCTGTCTGTCAGGCCGAGGCATCTGGAAATCTTCGCTATGTGTGTATCGAGTGGGATGATTAACTTTGAGGGCGGTATTTTCTCCCAGACTCCGCAGTCGATATCTTTCCTCCTTACCATCCATCTGAGAAAAAGATTCATTCGTTTGCATGCACTGCCTTTCGTTGGGGCAGGGAAAAGCTGGGTAAGCCCTGCAGGTTTGATATTGTCTTTGTATACGGGCCTCGTGTCAATAGTAAGGAAATAATGTACAAACCCGTCAAGAGCGGTTCTGATATCATGATGGTCAGGTCCATAGTAGTGTGAAAAAAGGCTCTTCAGTGAGCCCCATTTTTTTAATGTTTGACTCAGCATATAGAGAAAGCAGAGGATGTCCTTTTCTGTATTAAACCGGTACCTAATATCTTTGAAATCCCTGGAATTATTTCTTAACGTAAAATTCGTGAAATAGGCCGAGGGATGGCCGCCGCCGGGCGCGAGGATTTTTTCTATTACAGGTTTAAAGAGGCCAATCTTGCCGTACGCAAAACAGGCTGCGACAAAACCTGCAACTTCAATGTCTTCAGGATCAGAGTACCGGTGGGGGAACTCTATGGGATCATGTCCGAGTCTTTCCCTGAAATCATATTCCCGATAAAAACGGTTGAGGGTTTTTTTGAGAGAATCTTTTGCTTTCAAAAAATTATAACTGACTTGTTTCCTGCATTCAGAGCCGGACCGTAACCATTTTGAAAGGAGGCCGCGCGGAGATCTCCGCCGGTGTTAGAATAAGGTCACTGTCTTTATCAAGGTCCCTGAACGTATCTTTAATATTGGAGTGTTTTTCTGCATATTCCGAAAACTCGCCAAAGCTGATCATCCTGTCATTATTTTTATCAACATTTTTAAACAGTTCATCATGGCTCTCACGGTTCTCCACATTATCAATAAAATCCCACTCTGCGCTGGTGATTATTTTACTGTCATTATCATCGAGCTTATTGAATGCGTACTTAATCATATAGGTCGTATACTCACTGCTGTCGATTTTTCCGTTCCTGTCTCCGTCCATGTCCTGGAATAAACTATGTAAAGCTTCACCAGCCTGTCCGATAAGGATCATTGAGAATATGGTTAAAATCATTAATATTGTTTTCGAGGCATTTTGGTGCATAGATTCCTCCCTTATTGTGCGGCGTCCTTTTAAATAGTATAGAGTAAAATGGAGAGGATTGCGAACGCCACAACGGTTCAACAGCGGAATGTGACCGTTGGCTTCTCCCTTTCTCATTCAGGCGGTATCAAGTACCTGCTCATGACCTCCACTTTCCTTTGACTGACAGGCCAATTCAAATTATAATTAAGCTATGCCTGAAACCATTACCTATCTGCCCCTGACATTTATTCCTCTTTTTTTTGCAATGGATCCCTTCGGGATGCTTCCCGTATTCACTTCCCTGACGAGCGGAATGTCTGTTGAAAAAAAGAAAGGAGTTATCAAATTCTCAATTCTCACAGCATTGATCATCAGTGTTCTCTTTGCCTTTGTCGGTGAGGCGGTTTTCAGGATTCTTGGTATTACCGTTGATGATTTCAAGATCGCAGGCGGTCTGCTGCTCCTCGTTCTCGCAATTCTGGAACTCACGGGGCGGGGGGCTGAGCGAAGGCCTCTCAATGACGTAGGAGTGGTCCCCCTCGGGGTTCCCATGCTTGTAGGCCCTGCAGTTCTGACAGTAATGATTGTATTGATTGACAATTATGGCGTTGCGCCGACAATCATTTCTCTTGTCATCAATTTAACTATAGTATTTGCGGTATTCAGTGCAGAAAAAGGGATAATGAAACTGATCGGGAAGAACGGCCTGATAGCAATATCGAAAATTGTTATGCTCCTTCTTGCCGCTATTGCGGTAATGCTGATCCGGAACGGGATGGAATCCTATTTTAATATTTAAACAACTCTGTGAATGCGCCCCTGTGCTCTATGAGCGGAGTTGCCGAAAGGACGCATGGCTGATAATCCTATGACAGAATTTACTGATGACGGACACTGTTTTGTATGCGGGCCGAAGAACCCTGCGGGTCTGAAGCTCGATTTTGCCTTTGACGGGGAAACAATGACGACAAAGTATATCCCCCGAAAGGAACACCAGGGGTATAAGAATATTGTGCATGGCGGAATTCTCTCAACCCTCCTGGACGAAATAATGGTGAAGCTTGCAATAGAACTGGGCATGCCGGCTGTGACTGCCCAGATGGACATTCGCCTGAAGAAGGCAGTGACAATCGGTGAGGAAATTACCGTCGAGGCGATAGTGACAAGAAACACAAAGAAGATTATTGAGGCATATGCAAAGGCGGTGAGAGGGGATGGGATTATTGTTGCTGATGCGCGGGGAAAACTGGTAAAAATCAGAAATCACACATTGAATAAATGAGCCGAGAATCAGCTGCTTGCTACCAACGAGGGGCTACATTTTTTTTAGTTAATACTTTCCGTTAAAATAATCGTCAAGTATCTCTCTGTGGTCAAAGGCAATATCTTCAGGTAAATTATCTTTCCTGAAAATGCCAACTGCTGCAGCATCGTCAGCAGCGACGAGTGTTCCTGATCCGGAGGCAATAAATATGGTTGATACTGTGTGGTGCCGCGGGTCCCTGCCGGGGGCAGAATAGGTGTGAAACTGCCGGAGAAGATGTATATCAATACCGGTCTCCTCCCGGGCTTCCCTGACAGCAGCATCCTCAAGGGATTCCCCGTAGTCCACAAACCCCCCGGGGATTGCCCAGCCTGGCGGAGGATTTTTCCTTTTCACAAGTATGATCCCTCCCTGGAATTCAATTATGGCATCAACGGTGAGAAAGGGATTCCGTGGGGCGGGTGCCATGGAATTACTGGCTTTCCTTTTCACTTTCCACTTTCAGATTTACTTCTTTCTCGGGAGAGATTGTGGATATGGCGTGTTTGTAGATGAGCTGCTGGTTGGTCTGCTTCAGGAGGACAACAAAATTATCAAAACCTTTTATAACCCCCTTCAGCCGGGTACCGTTTACAAGAAAGATGGAAACGGGAATTTTTTCCTTTCTGAGGTAATTGAGGTATAGGTCCTGAAGCTTGCGGTCTTTGTTGTTCATTCTGCTCTCCTTTTAGACGTTCCTTATTATATGAGGAGCTGTTCATGTTGAGTGCTGTTTGAGAGACATGCGTCTGTTGTCTCAATGAACCCGACTGTATCGGGCGATCAATTTTTTTAAGATTGTAACATCATTTACTACTTTCGTAAAGATTCTATCGGCATCCATGATTCCCGTTATGTCCACCCAGGATATGTCTTCTTCTTTTCTGAACCAGGTATACTGACGTTTGGCGAACATTTTTGTGCGTTTCTTCGTCAGGCGGACTGCTTCAGTAAGGTCAATTTCACCGTCGAGAAAAAGTTTCATCTCTTTGTATCCAAGTGCCTGCAGGGCCGTTCTGTTCGGATTCATGTTCAGCATTTTTTTTGTTTCATCCAGGAGGCCGTCCTTCATCATCCTGTCAACACGGGCTTCGATCATCGGGTAAAGTTCCTTCCTGTCCCTTGTCAGGCCGATTTTAATAAAGTCATAGTCAGCGGGCTTTGTCATTCTGTCCTGTACCTCGGAGATTCCCCTCTTTTCTTTCATCGAGACCTCAAGGGCCCGCACAATTCTTCTTAAATCCTTTGGTCCTATTTTCCGTGCAGCTGAAGGGTCAAGAGACGTGAGCTTATTATAAAGATGTCCATCACCAAACAGCTTTTCCTCTTTTTTTAACTTTTCTCTTAAGGCCTCATCGGCGCCCGGTCCCTCAAAAAGCCCTGATGTTAAAGCCCTGATGTAGAGCCCCGTCCCTCCGGCAATAACAGGGATCCTGTTTTTGCCATGCAGTTCAGTTATTGCTTCGATTGCTCTTTTCTTGAATTCTCCCGCACTGAACAGTGTATCGGGGGCCAGTATATCTATCAGGTGGTGAGGCACATCCTGCAGTTCATTTTGTGATGGTTTTGCGGTTCCAATATCCATGTGACGGTACACCTGCATTGAGTCGGCACTGATAATCTCTGTATTCAGGGCTTTTGCGATAATGATTGAAACAGCTGTCTTCCCCACACCGGTGGGGCCGAGGATGATGATGACCCTGTTCATTCGCGCCTGATGAATATTTTCATTTATATAATCTCCGGTCAAAGATTATATCCTATTTTGTTCATTTATGGATGAACGGTACGGAGGAGGACATGCCGGTGGGACAACAGAAATGGCATCCTTCAAGACTGCAGAACATCCGGGTCACCCCGGGGTGTCTGGACATGGAGAAGATCATTTATTTTTTTTCTAATGTGTCGAGCAGTACCGATGACAGGGTGAAATCTGAACCTTCTTCCTTTTTGGCCCGGTTAAAGAAATCACAGATAACGCAGTTTCCGTATTTCTGAGCAAATGTTCCCTGCACTTTGCCGCCGCACATGCTCCCTGCTATTACCCAGCAGGACCTTCCAGCATTTTCACCTCCGTGAATTCCATCGAGCTTTTCTTCTGATGCAGCGGGGCAGACACCAAGTTCATGGACCTTTATACCCCCCGACTCCCTTCCGCATCTCTTGTATTCCCAACAATTAAGTTTTTTCATGCTCTATAACCTCTTTGTTTTTTGGTTTTACTGCGTACATGTCATTGAGAGAATCCATGGCCAGAAACACCTCTATTACCCCTGCGTCGAAATGGACCCCTACCTGTGAACGTATATGATCCCTGACCTTTTCTTCATGCCAGGCAGGCCTGTAAGGCCGGTCTGAGCGAAGGGCGTCCCATACATCTACTACGGCAAAAATTCTGGCGGCGAGGGGTATTTTTTCGCCCGCGAGACCTTCGGGATATCCGCTGCCGTCCCACTTTTCATGATGATAGTAGGGTATCGGGATTGCGGGCCTCAGGTGCTCAACGGGATATAAGAGGTCCCGTGCATAAGCTGGATGGCGTTTCATGACTATCCATTCCTCCTCTGTAAGCTTCCCGGGCTTCAGCAGAATACTGTCGGGAATGCCCATCTTCCCAATATCATGAAGGAGTGCTCCCCTCCTGATGTGTACGAGTTCTTCGTCCTCAATATGAAACTCCCGCGCTATCCGCATGGTCATTTCGGTTACACGCTGAGAATGGCCCTCTGTCTCTTTGTCCCGCAGGTCAAGGGCACGGGACCACCCTTCGATTGTTGTGTCGTAGGCAAGCATCAAATTAACATTTGAATGCTGAAGCTCATCAAACATGGTTGAATTCTCGATGGCGATCGCACCCTGGTCAGCAATGGCCTCAAGGAACTCCAGCCAGTCAGGATCATGATGGAGCAGGCTCCGGTGAAACAGTTCCAGGACTCCCTGGACCTGCCCCTTTGCCATGAGAGGA
>CALZGI010000235.1 GCA_945786855.1 Thermodesulfovibrionia bacterium
ATGAGGATTTCAAATGAAATCATTTCCCGACTTGTCGACGCGTACAGAAAAATCAGAAACACCTGCAGGTTCCTCCTGGGCAATATTGCTGATTTTGACACGTCTACAGCAGATCTGAACATCATGCGGAAAGAAGACCTGCACGAAATCGACAGACTGGCACTCAGTATGCTGCAGGGCCTTGTGAAAAAAGTCAGC
Organism: Thermodesulfovibrionia bacterium; assembly: GCA_945786855.1. Classification (GTDB taxonomy): domain Bacteria; phylum Nitrospirota; class Thermodesulfovibrionia; order UBA6902; family UBA6902; genus CALZGI01. The sequence continues at coordinate 199 of CALZGI010000235.1, forward strand.
AATTCCTATGAAACCTTTGCATTTTATGAAGTCTATCATGCCATCTACAAGTTCTGCATTATGGATATGAGCTCGTTCTATCTTGACATTCTGAAAGATAGGCTTTATACCTTCAAAACAGATTCAAAAGACAGGAGAGCAGCCCAGGCTGTTTTATATAACATATTGATATCATTAACTAAAATGATTGCACCAATCCTTTCATTTACAGCTGAAGAGATATGGAGGCACATCCCGGGAGAGAAGGAGGAAAGTGTGTTTCTTTCGGATTTTCCGGAAATTAATCATACATTTATCGATAATGAACTTGAACAGAAGTGGGACGTTTTATGGAAAATTCGTGATGAAGTCAATAAAGCATTAGAAATCAAGCGCCAGGAAAAGTTCATTGGAAATGCCCTTGAGGCAAAAGTAACGCTCTATGTGGATGAAAAGACAAAGAAATTGCTTGAAGAATACAGGACATTTCTCCCGACGCTGTTCATCATTTCATCTGCCGATATCAATACTATTTCAGAGGCACCTGAAGCAGCATTTAAAAGCACTGAACTTGACAGTGCCGCAATCCTTGTAGAAAGGGCAGAGGGGGAGAAATGCCAGAGATGCTGGAACTGGTGCGTCAGTGTCGGTAAGCATGAAGAGCACCCTGAACTGTGTGAACGATGCCACAACGTACTGACGGCCTGAATACAACTGTACTGATCGCCATAATATCTTCTTCAGTCGCTCTTTTCGATTATATCACCAAGAAGATAATTGTTTCGAAGGTTCTCCTCTATGAGAGCATTAATGTACTGCCCTTTCTTAACATCGTTTATGTTGAGAACAGGGGGGCTGCTTTCAGCATACTCTCGAATCTCGGGAACAAGTACTTTATCGGCATATCGGTCATTGCAATCATTGTCATAATCCTGTATCTTGCAAAACTCACCAAAGGTCTTGAATTGTATGCTCTGTCTTTAATACTCGGCGGAGCTGTCGGCAACCTTATTGACAGGATTCGAATAGGCAAAGTTGTTGATTTTATTGATGTTTATGTCGGAAAATGGCATTGGCCGGCATTTAATGTTGCTGATTCTGCTTTGACTGTCGGCATTATTTTATTTCTTCTGGCAAGCATAAAGCATGGGAAAGTCCTTCAGGAGAATTCCCATAAAGAGCATTGAATCAGCAGCCCTCTCGACGGGGATTATATTATTACACATATTTTGTATGGGCCCCCGCTTACCTGGTGAAGCAGATAGAATTATTCATAAGAGCGTGATATACTTTGAATGGACGTGAAAGAATGATGAAAAATACAGAAGAGAACACTACGAGCGCCTGTGACCTGAAAAGCAATTCCAAAATCAGGGACATCTGGAAAAGGCAGGTTTCGAGAGTCAAAAAGGGTTCCTTTACCTGTCCTTTTTGCAGGGAAGCGTTCACTGGCCTTGGAGCATTTGGTGCGCACCTCAAAGACCACTGCACATGATAGCGGGTGAACGGTTAGCCGTCGGCTGACCCTAGTGGCAGGTAAGCCTTTGGATTTAATGACAAACCTTCCATATCGCCCGTTATGAAATGATGATACCCGGCAGCAGCTATCATTGCGGCATTATCGGTACATAAGTGAAGTGAGGGCAAAAAAAGTTCGATTCCTCTCTCGAGGGACCTGCGTTTCATTTTATCTCTAAAAGCACTGTTCGCCGAAACTCCACCGGACAGAACGACCCGGTTTATCTTTTCTTCTTTTGCAACGTCAGTTACTTTGTCGACAAGGACGTCGATAACGGCAGACTGGAAACTCGCCGATATATCTTCCTTCTTAGTATCTGGATTTTTTTTCACATAGTTCAGGACAGCTGTTTTCAACCCGCTAAAGCTAAAATCAAAGCTCCCCTTGAGATGTGCCCGGGGAAACGGAATGGAGCTTGAATCGCCCTTTGATGATATATTGTCTATTACCGGCCCTCCGGGATAGCCGAACCCGAGCAGTTTTGCAACTTTGTCATAGGCTTCACCAGCCGCATCATCTCGTGTCCGGCCAAGCTCTCTATACACGCCGAAACCTTCAACCCTGTACAGACTCGTATGGCCACCGGACACGACAAGAGCGATAAAGGGCAGCGCAGGACGTGCTTCCAGAAATGCAGCATAAATGTGCCCTTCAAGGTGGTTTACAGATACAAGGGGGATGGAATTTGCGTAGGATAATGATTTCCCAAAGCATACCCCCACAAGCAAAGCTCCGATTAAGCCCGGGCCCTTTGTAACAGCTATTGCAGAAATGTCCCTTAACTTGATGGCCGCACTCTCCAGGGCCTCATGAACCACGGGCCATATCATTTCGACATGTCTCCGTGAGGCAAGTTCAGGAACTATTCCCCCGTATTTTTTGTGGATTCCATCCTGGCTCGATACTATATTGGACAAAATCCTGGTGCCATCTTCAACAACCGCGGCAGAAGTATCATCACAGGAGGTATCTATTCCTAAAATCAACATTTTTTCAACACTCTTTTCCTTTTATCGACATACACGAAACTTACCATAACTATAGATAAATAGTCAATTTTAAGACAGCGGCCCACGGATGTTCCACGTGGAACATCTGAGCATGTGGATATCTTTTATATTTCCTGCCCTTTCAAAAGACCATATTTGCCTTTGACTCAAACAGCCTTTACAGAAGGTATTTTCCGCTGAATCATCTTCATTCCCACTAATAGACAAAAGAATCATCCTGAATCGGACATTCTTTTCAATAATTACTTTCTGATTCTATTTCAAGCGCTATGCACTGTCTTTTTTTCTGTGATTCTGCAGATTGTTAAGAAACTATAAACAAGTGTGAATATCTCTTTATTGCAAATCGCAACCCCCTCCCTGAGACCAGAGCTTATCAGGTATGCCCCGCTTATTTTTGATCTTCAGTGGAACTCTTTAGCGATGTTCCACGTGGAACATCGGAGTGATACATGATGAACCACCTTTTCAATCCGCCCCTGCAGGACAAAGGGAGAACAGTTCTATCCCTCATGAAGGGCCAGCCCTTAATTTTATCATTCTGAGCAGGATTGGACTGGTCCGCATTTTTCGAAGGGCTTTGCATCAGGGGAGATTCCGTATCGTGAGGATTACGGGGCATTCTGCGCTCTACTCAAGAGAAAGAAAAAATTAGGCCATAAACAGGTAGAGCTCATAAGCAACAACGACCATATACATCTTGATTGCACAGGGCAGGCATACTCTCGTAATTTTGACATTTTTAAATAAACAGAGGACTATCAGGGAAAAAGCGGTTATAGTAAACTTTATGACAGTAAAAGGCGTTGTGCCGTAATTCATGACATAGGCCATAACAGGATTTGCCTCAACAACACTTCCCTTTGCTATTAATTCCAGAGTCAGAAATGCATCCAGGCAACTGAGGATCAAGAGAGACATTACAGCTATCAGCAATCTTGTACTGTATAAATCAACATAGACATGCCCGCTTTTATCACCATCTCTTCTTGCAGCCTTCCGCTGACCTCCATAAAATGTAAATCTGCTGATTATCGGAGTCGGGACCCTCCTCCTGTCAACGGAATCCCTCTTGCAATCTTTTGCTGAAGAAATGTCTGCGCTCATATTCATACCTTATTTATCTAAAATCTTATTCATACAAACCTGTAGATATCAATAATTAGCAAACCATGTGCCAAATGCTATCTCATTGATTTTTAATCTTTTTATTGCTGAAACCGCCCCCAGACTGTAAGATTTTCCGACACTCCATCTCTTATTGTGTAGCATAATATAAAAAATGTCCGCCCAATGTACTGCTGATAACTTCCGCCGATTTTCATTGTACATCCACTTAGTCTAGTATAATAAAAGCGATTAAATCTTCTCAAGAAACATGTTCTGAGAAAATGATTACATTTGCCATGAATTCTGCTATAATCTGATAAGATCTATGAAAAGCCGGTCTGACTTAGGGAATCGTCACAATAATGGATAAACGGTCTTTTAAAAGAATAACAGCGGGATACAAAGCCAGTATCAAATATGGCGATCAGAACGGTGGTGGTTTGATTGAGAACCTCTCTGAATCGGGGATCAATCTGTTATCCGACCTGGCAGACCCCCCTCTCCATTTCCATCCCGGAGAGACGGTAGAGCTGTCGATAGAGACACCTTCCTCGGAACCGTTAACTCTGAGCGGCACCATTATGTGGGCGCACGTGATCCCTCCCCATAATGTCAGGAGCACAGTCGGGCTGAAAATAATAGACCCCCCGTGGGAGAAAAAGTATAGTTTTTTGTGACATCTATGCTCAATCCCCGTCTTTCATCCTCGGCGCACTTCACAAAGTCAATATGATCAGGCATTTACTTTTCATGTCTTTTCTTGCGTTTCTTTTCGTGTCAACACCATCTGACGCGGAGGACTGGTTGTATTTCATTGAAAATAATGAAGGAGACAAATTTTATATCGACGTGGACAGTATTCAACAGCTTTCTCCTCAGCAGCTCAGGCTAAAACAGAAAATAGAACCCTGGAACTCGCCGGATGTCCTTTCTTTGGGGAGTGACTTAGAAATAGACTGTGATGGCAGGCGCATTCGTTCCCTCAGTGATACCACCTTTTTCAAAGATGGAAAAGCAATTACCAGCAACGAAAAGAACCAGTTCCACACGGTTACTGTCCATGACCTCGAGGAATCGCTCATGGAGCTTGTTTGCAGTCTGAAAAAAACCGCCCCCTAGCAGCATTGCTTCCCTGCAAATTATATGGAATTTGTATTTGATATGTTTCCAGAGGATATTACGCAACGCTGATCAAGGGGAATCATTATTTCTGATGCTGATGGCTGATTGCTCAAAAATCTCACTCCTCAATTATGAGAAGCGTCAGTCCGCAGTCGGGACATTCAACAGTATCAGAAGCTACAGCGCTGCCGCATGCCGGACATTTTCCCTCGCTCATCATGTCCCGCGAATCCCTGAGTTCAGGATGGACCACCATGCAGTACGCCTCGATTCGCTCGTTTGCCTTTTCAACATCCGCCGCCGAGACCAAGAGTCTGCATGTGTCACCGCAGCACCCCTTCCTGCACCCGGCATCGGAATGAATGGAGCACGGAATATTCGAATCAATGAGAACATGATAAAGTTCATCCAACCACTTCAAGCTCCCCTCCCGGACAGGGACCGCGTTTTTTAGCGCTTTTTGCTTACAGCGTTCTCTCTCCTCCTGGACTTTTCTGTTTTCTTCAGGCAGCAGAAGGGCAGTGCTGCAGTCTGCGCACTGTTCCACATGTCGGTAATATTCCGTTCCGCAGTCAGGACAAATTTTGATATCTCTCATCACGATCACTTTCGCACGACAATTAAAACTTCATGTCATGACTTATTTTCACACTGCATCTACAGGTAATACTATAGCAAGTTTTATGTCTTTTGATCACGCCCCACCTATTAAATATTAATGCTGTCTGTTTGCATTTCCTTTCTTTATTTATTATCAAAAAAATAATTTTGTAGTACAATATCCTCATACATAATACCAAAGGAGGCTTTATCGTGATAGACAAAAAAATGCAGGACGCAATAAACGAGCAGATGAACTGGGAGCTGTATTCCTCTTATATGTATTTCTCAATGGCGGCCTATTTTGACTCAGTAAATCTGAAGGGCTGTTCCAGCTGGATGAGAATTCAGGCAATGGAAGAGCAGACTCACGTAAAGAGATTTTATGATTTTCTGACCGCCCGGGGAGGAAGAGTTCTACTGTCCGCGATCAAGGCCCCGCCCACTGAATGGGATTCCCCGCTCGCAGTCATTGAAGAAACGCTCAAGCATGAGCAGCATGTAACAAGCCGGATCAATGATATGGTAGACCTGTCCCTTGAATTGAAGGACCACGCAACAAACAGCTTTTTGAGGTGGTTTGTCGATGAGCAGGTCGAAGAAGAAGAGTCCGTTGATGAAGTGCTCCAGAGCCTCAAACTCAATGAAAACAACCCGGGCGGATTATTTATAATCGATAAGGAACTGGCGGCACGGACCTTTGTCCCGCCTGCTGACGTATCACTGTAAGGAACGAAAACAGGGCCGTCATCATACAGATTAGATTTCTATAATGTACATAAAGACGCCTATTCACCATTAGCTGCAAGCACAGGAAACCCTAAAAAAGGAGGGCTACATGGCTTCAGGTTTGTATGAGATTAAGAAGGGAAAGAATGGAAAGTATAGCTTTAATTTAAAAGCGAAGAATACGGAAACGATCTTGTCCAGTCAACAGTACTCAACCAAAACCGGATGTAAAAGAGGGATTGCCACCGTTCAGGCCAACAGCGGCAGCAAAGACGGCTATGAACGAAAAGAAGCCAAAAATGGTAAGCACTATTTTGTGCTCAAGGCAAAGAACCATCAAATTATTGGTAAGAGTCAAATGTATGCGAGCGCGGGCGGCCTGACGAATGGTATTAAGTCAGTAATGGCAAATGGAAAAACAACAACGATTAAAGATGGAACGATCTAAGAACATCTAATCTGTAAAACTCAGGCAGAGTCAGCGATGGCTCTGCTTTTTTATTGACTTAACCGGCAATTAATAATTACATTGCAACCAGCAGTTTCACCATATCATAATGTCATTACCAAAATTTAAGCCTTATCGATTTTATTCATTTTCCCCTCTTGTCAATGAGCCATCATTTCAGAAAACATTGCAGATTGCTACCGTTTATCAACAATAATTTGATGGATATTATCTATTTTGTTATAATTGATGATTCCCCGCTGATTAATTCTTTTTAATATTATTTTCACATCTATATTTATATGCCTAATGGGGGGGGATCCAGTTCTGCTCTTATATTAAAAACTAAAAAAATTACTGGAGGTGATTTATGAAAAAGTTTTCTGTTGTCTTGTGCCTGATGTCTTTTGTTCTCGTCTGGATATCAACCGATGCTTTATCAGCTGTATATACACCTGAAGTTGGTGCTGCTCAATGGTCTTTGCAGGGTGGAAGCACATACTTTTCTGACG
>CALZGI010000236.1 GCA_945786855.1 Thermodesulfovibrionia bacterium
AATGGTTGAGCCGGCCTGTTTTTCACTTTCCCCCTGACCTCCCTTCAATCGTGCCGGGCCTTCACTGAAACAAATTAACGCTTTATTCCTTTCGCTTGATTTTATTATAATAGGCTCTCATGAAAGATATCTGGATATTTCTTTTTACCCTTGGTATCGTTCTCTTCGGCTGGCCCATTATAAGTATTTTTGGACAGAACATATCAACCTATTTCTTCCTGGCCTGGATTGTTTTCATTTTTTTCATATTCATTGCAACCCGCTACAGGGATGAAGGAGACGACGGAGGATAATTGTTTTCCACAACTGTTCTTTTCTCTATAATAATCACCTACCTGCTGCTTCTTTTTCTCATTGCACACTGTGCCGAGAAAATGGAGAAAAAAGGAAGCAGTCTTGTATCCAATCCTTATGTATATTCTCTCTCTCTGGCTGTTTATTGCACTTCATGGACCTTCTACGGCAGCGTTGGAAAGGCGGCAAATTCCGGACTGAGCTTTCTCACCATCTACATTGGCCCGACCCTTATGGCGGCTCTCTGGTGGGTCATCCTGCGAAAAATCGTGTATATCTCCAAGGAAAACAGGATAACGACCATATCAGATTTCATTGCCTCCCGTTACGGCAACTCGCTGTTCCTTTCAGCCCTCGTGACTTTTGTTGTCGTTATCGGAATAACGCCATACCTCGGACTACAGCTCAAAGCCATAATGACGACTTTTTCAATTCTTGCCGGCAAACCTGAGGGGAGCCATTTTGCCGGCTGGTTTATCTCCCTCGTCCTGGGGGTCTTTGCAATATTTTTTGGCGCACGGAAAGTTGACGTATCAGAACGCCACGGAGGGCTGGTATTCGCTGTTGCCTTTGAATCAGCCATCAAACTTATCGCTTTTCTCTCAGTCGGTTTTTTTGTGGCCTTCGGTCTCTTTGACGGTTTCGGCGACATCTTCAGCAGAATCAAGGACTCGCCCTATTCCATGCTGATGTCTATCGGAGAAGACTCAAATGTAAGTTTCACTGAGTGGACGTCACTGACGTTCCTTTCCATGATGGCTATCATGTTCCTTCCCCGCCAGTTCCATGTCTCTGTTGTGGAAAATTCTTCTTACGATCACATTAAAAAGGCAATGTGGCTGTTCCCGCTCTATCTGTTCCTTATCAACATCTTTGTCCTGCCCATTGCATACGGAGGACTCCTGCTCGGAGAATCACAGCAGAACGCCGATTACTTTGTCCTGAGCATTCCCCTGAACCAGGGAATCCCGGCACTTGCGCTCTTTGCATTTATCGGAGGGTTTTCCGCGGCCACGGCAATGATAATCGTTGAATCTCTGGCACTGAGCACAATGGTGATGAACAGCTTCGTCATGCCTGCTGTCTGGCGCATGGATGCCATGAGGGGCTTTTACGTTATGATCCTGAATACGAGAAGGATAATAATCCTTGGTCTCGTCTTCCTCGGCTACGCCTTTGCCGTATACATCGGGGACTTTTACAGCCTGGTGAGCATAGGGCTGAAGTCATTTGAGGCAGTGACCATTATTGCACCGTCCTTCCTGCTCGGACTTTACTGGAAGGGAGGGAACAAGAAGGGAGCATCCGCAGGAATTCTCGCCGGGTTCACTGTCTGGGTGTACACCCTCATGATACCGGCGCTCATGAGGGCCGGTATCATTTCCGATACGGGTACACTGGGAACTTTATTTCATTCATCTTTTCTGAACCCCACAGCACTGTTCGGCCTTGAAGGCCTGGACCGTTGGAGCCACTCACTTTTCTGGGGCATCACGCTGAATCTGTTTTTTTATGTGACCGTATCCATATTTACGAAAGAATCGGAAGCCGAAACACGACAGACAATGATTTTCGTTGATTCCTATTCACCTCTTCAGCTTGAGCTTTCCTCAAAACAGGACAGCGTGGCTGAAATTGAAAAAGTACTTGCTGAATACATCGGTCCGGCAGAAGCATCCAACACGGTAAATGCGTTTCTACAAAGGCACAACCTCACGGCAGAGTCCGTCAGCATTGAATGGCTCGTGAAACTCCGGCGGCAGGCTGAAATTATTCTGTCGGGCGCCCTTGGCCCTTCGATCAGCAGTCTCATTTTCAGAAACAGGACGACACTCACGCCGGACGAAAAAACTGAAATATCCGATTCAGTAAAAAAAATCTCGAGCAGCCTGAGGCTGTCCAGGCAGGAGCTGGCTGAAAAAAACAGGCAGCTCGCACTCCTCAAGGAATTCAGTGAGAACATCATTGAGAGTGTCCCTCTCGGAATAGCAACACTGGACGAGGAACTGCACGTCAAATACTGGAACAAGGCAATGGAAAAAATAATCGGGGTCAACAAGGAAGATGCACTGAACATCCAGGCAGACCTGCTCCTGAAGTGTCTGGAGATAGACCTCTTCGAGCCCATGGTCGAAGAGGGGGAGACCATCTGCAAGCGCAAACTGACCGATAGACCCCAGATAATCCTGAAGGTTCATCTCAGCAAATTGACGGGTAATCAGAAAGGATTTGTCCTCGTCCTGGAAGACATCACTGAAAAAACAAAAATCGAAGAGGAACTCTTCAGGACCAGCAAGCATGCGAGTATCGGGCGACTCGCAGCAGGTGTTTCTCACGAAATCGGGAATCCCCTTGCTTCCATTTCTTCTCTTGTTCAGGAACTTCTCACAGAAGACCTCTCTCCCTTTGTGCTGGACTCCATCGGTACCGTCAACACTCATATAAACAGAATAGCGAGGATTGTGCGGAACCTCGGTGATTTCGCGCGGCTGAATCCAAGACAGAAAACACCCACAGACCTGAAAGACATTCTTGGAAACACCATCAACCTGGTAAAGTACGACAAGAATTTCAGGAAAGTTGAAATAAATACTGAAGTGAACGAAATACCGGTGCTGAAAATCGATTCAGACCAGATGCAGCAGGTATTTCTTAATTTCATCCTGAATGCCCGCGATGCCATGCCTGACGGGGGAAAGCTCACAATCAGTATCAGGAAGAACAATGGCTTTGTAGAAACAGTTTTCTCTGATACCGGCGAGGGCATTGACCATGAACATCTTGACAAGATTTTTGATCCCTTTTTCACCACAAAGGGCCCCTCCAGAGGAACGGGGCTGGGCCTCAGCATATGTTACAGCATCATTAAAGACCACGGGGGCAGAATTGATATAGAGTCAAAAAGAACGGAAGGTACAAAATTCATTATCAAATTGCCACTGACAACATAAATCGAATATACTTTTGCAATGAACGTATAAATCATTCTGCTCTGAATCTGGATTATTGTAAAAATAAAATTTAGATACATATAATACAGCTAAAAGCATTTCACCACCTCCGGCTTTTCCCATTCAGAAAGTTATCGGGCTGGAGTCATATGAATCATGAGCACAGAAAGTCACCATATATGTCGAAAAGCATCTTAATAGTAGAAGATGAAGAGACCCTGAGAGAATCATTACAGAGGATCTTTATTAAAGACGGGTTTGACGTCGACACATCAGAATCGGCGGAAGAGGGCCTCAACCTGCTGGGGAATAATATCTATGACGTTATCATTTCCGACATCATTCTTCCCGGAATTGATGGAATTGAGCTTCTCACGAAAATCAGAGCGGAACATCCCGGCCAGATATTTATTGTCATGACTGCATATGCCTCCCTCGAAACGGCAGTGCGTGCACTCAGGGCTGGTGCTTATGATTATATAATGAAGCCTATCATGCATGAAGAAATCAAACAGGTCGTAAAAAATGCGCTTATGCAGAGACGCCTCAAGGTTGAAAACCGCCTGCTGAAACGCGAAATAGGGAAGACCTTTGATTTCAGCAGTATTATCGGAGAAAGTCCCGGGCTGGGAAAAGTTATCGACGAAGCCAAAAAGATAGTCGACACACGGAGCAATGTGCTCATTCTCGGGGAAACAGGAACGGGCAAAGAGCTCTTCGCCCGTGTCATTCACCACAACAGTTCACGCCGAACCTTGCCCTTTCTTCCAATCAACTGCTCCGTAATTCCCGAGAACCTTCTTGAGAGCGAACTCTTTGGACATATGAAAGGAGCATTCACGGGTGCACTTATGTCAAAAAAGGG
>CALZGI010000237.1 GCA_945786855.1 Thermodesulfovibrionia bacterium
AGTATTCAATAAAGCCAGAAGAACTGATCATTGATGTCTTTGATTTTGATCATGCGGAAGTCCCTTCTGAACTGCAGGAAATTCTGGGGGGTATATATCTAACGATGGCCCGGCTCCTTGGAGAAAGGACTGCAGATCTGCATCTGGCACTTTCATCGTCAGAGGATGATCCTGGCTTTGCACCTGAACCATTTACTCTCCTGTACCAGAGGTCACTGTATCAATCTCTGAGGAGTCTGACGAAAAAAGTTTTTCAACCCTTTGAAAAAAACCTGAAGAAACTGCCTGAAGCCATCAGGGAAGAAGCAAAGGAAATAGCAGCATCTGAGAAAAAAATCATAATGTACTATGAGAAAATACTGGGCAGGAAAATTTCCGCTACAAAGATGCGGATCCACGGCGACTACCACCTTGGACAGGTCCTGTACACCGGCAAGGACTTTATTATCATTGATTTTGAAGGTGAGCCAGCACGTTCACTGAGCGAGAGAAAACTGAAGCGTTCGCCCCTTGTTGATGTTGCGGGCATGCTCCGATCGTTTCACTATGCTGTTCATGCGGAGTACTTCAATCATATTGCCCTGCGTCCGGAAGATGCCACTGAGCTGTCTTTATGGCTCGAACTGTGGTATAAGTGCATAAGCAAAGCATTCCTTCATGCCTATATAATCAAATCATCAGGCGGGAACTTTCTTCCATCAGATATGAACGATTTCAAAACACTGCTTGAAGTATTTATGCTGGAAAAGGCTGTATATGAGGTCGGCTATGAAATGAACAACAGGCCTGACTGGCTTGTGATACCCTTCAGGGGGATACGAAGTATATTAGAAACAATTGAATAGCGCAGAGCTGTCATTTCGGCTTGCCCCAGGCAGGGGCGTATTGCAATACGCCCCTATAGGTTCCGCATCAAGTCCGGTATGGGGTGGATACATATTACACACAGTCTTATATTAAGGAGTTGAACGTGAATCAGGAAAACGTCGTACATAATGTCAGCCGCTTTACTGAATACGACATTTATCTCTTTAGAGAAGGGTCCCATCATTCTCTATACGATAAATTGGGTTCGCACATTATGGAAGTTGACGGCAGAGAGGGAACGTACTTTGCGGTCTGGGCTCCGAATGCTGATAAGGTATCTGTCATCGGTGAATTCAATGGATGGAATCCGGATGTTCATTTTCTGAAAACCAGATTGGACGGTTCAGGTATCTTCGAGGGATTCATTCCGGGCATTGGGCACGGCTCATTATATAAATACCACATCAGATCAAAATTCAAGGGCTACAGGGCAGACAAGGGAGACCCCTTTGCCTTCTCCTGGCAGGTGCCGCCTGACACAGGCTCTCTTGTATGGGATTTAACTTATGACTGGAATGATTCCGGCTGGTCAAAAAATCGTCACAGAAAAAATGCCCTTGGTTCCCCGATGTCTACGTATGAGGTCCATCTCGGATCCTGGCGAAGGAATCCGGATGATCCCAAGCGGTTACTCTCATATCGTGAGATCGCACCTCTTCTTGCCGATTATCTGAATGATATGGGGTTTACGCATATTGAGTTCATGCCGCTCACGGAACATCCTTTTTACGGTTCCTGGGGATATCAGTGCACAGGATATTTTGCGCCCACAAGCCGCTACGGAACACCGCAGGATTTTATGTTTCTCATAGACTACCTTCACCAGAAAGGGATAGGAGTGATACTTGACTGGGTGCCGTCGCATTTTCCTGACGATATACACGGTCTTGCATTTTATGACGGTACGTATCTCTATGAACATGCAGACCGGAAAAAAGGATATCACCCGGACTGGAAAAGCTACATATTCAACTGCGGACGGAATGAGGTCCGTAATTTTTTATTAAACAGTGCACTGTTCTGGCTGGGGCAGTATCATGCTGACGGTCTCAGGGTAGATGCCGTTGCATCCATGCTTTACCTTGACTATGGGAGAAAACAGGGAGAATGGATTCCGAATGAATTCGGGGGCAATGAAAATATTGAGGCAATCAGCTTTCTCAGAAAGATGAATGAAGTGATTTATGAAAAGCACCCTGATGTGCAGACAATTGCTGAAGAATCAACTGCATGGCCCATGGTTTCAAGACCCGCACATCTTGGAGGTCTGGGATTCGGGATGAAATGGAATATGGGCTGGATGCATGACACCCTGGAGTATTTTTCTAAAGACCCGGTGTACCGCAAATATAACCATAACAAGATTACCTTCAGTCTGGTATACGCTTTCCATGAAAACTTTATGCTCCCGCTTTCACACGATGAGGTGGTCTATGGAAAACGGTCCCTGATAGGCAAAATGCCCGGTGACGAATGGCAGAAATTTGCAAACCTCAGACTTCTGTTCGGGTACATGTATTGTCATCCCGGCAAAAAGCTGATCTTTATGGGTGGGGAATTCGGTCAACAGAAGGAATGGAATCACGAAGAGAGTCTCCACTGGGAGCTTATGAAAGATCCCCGCCATTTCGAGTTGAGACGATGGGTACGGGACCTGAACCTCTTTCTCGCTTCAGAGCCCGCCCTTTATGAGAGGGACTTTGATAATGGAGGATTTGAGTGGGTAGACACCAGTGACTCGGAAGAGAGCGTGATCAGTTTTGTGCGAAACGGCACATCAAAAGATGATCTATTGTTTATCGTATGCAACATGACACCAATTCCGAGGCACAGTTACAGAGTTGGTGTTCCAAGAGGCGGACGATGGAACGAGATATTAAACAGTGACGCGAAAGAATATGGAGGAAGCGGTCAGGGAAATTTCGGCGGTGTTGATTCGGTTCCCGTTGTCTGTGATAAAAGATACAATTCTGTTCTGTTGACCCTCCCTCCTCTCGGGATAGTTGTGTTCAGGTGGAAAGGGTGATCGGTACGGTCCTGTACACCGGCTCGACTGTTCTGAATGGGGCTGTTAAGGGATTGCCCGGATCTGAAACATGTTATAATTGGTAGTGAATAAAATCTGGTCCATACATGAAAGCACGAGTCCTGTTATCGCCACAGCAATTCATAACGGGCACAATTTACGACAGGAAGTGGCAGAACTGCTCGCACTGAGCAATGCAGACCGGTTACGCGAGGAAGACCCGTTCACGGCAGAGTGGACAGCAGTATCGGGTACGAGAATAGTGGCTCTACACTCCCGTTTTGAGGTAGATTTAAACCGTCCCAGAGACAGGGCCGTTTATGTGAGTCCGGAAGACGCCTGGGGACTGAAGGTGTGGAAATCTGAACCATCTGAGGACATGATTGCGCGCTCACTTGAAGCATATGACGCCTTTTACTCAGAAGTCATGAAGGTGCTGAAAAATGCGGAGCAAAGATTCGGTCACTTTGTTGTTCTGGATATTCATTCATATAATCATGTGAGGGAAGGCCCTGATGGCTCTGCTGCCGATCCTGAATTAAATCCTGAGATTAATATAGGCACGGGCACCATGGAGCGGGACCGGTGGGCTCCGCTTATTGACAGATTCATATCAGACCTTCGGAGTTTTGATTTTCATGGCAGGCATCTTGATGTACGGGAAAACGTGAGGTTCAGGGGAGGCAACTTTCCCCGCTGGATACACGAAAGGTTTCCCGAAACCGGCTGTGCCCTTGCAGTTGAAATGAAAAAGTTCTTTATGGACGAGTGGACAGGCAAACCGGATCCTGTGTATATGAAAGCAATTTATGAGGCCCTCACCTCTACTCTGCCGGGAATTACTGAAGAGCTGTCAAAACTCAGATAGAGTTTGTTTGTACATTACTTTTTTTTATTTTTGTCATTCCCGAGGCCTGCCTGCCGGTAGGCAGGTCTGTTAATCGGGAATCCAGAAACCACGTAGCACTGTACATGTCTGGATACCCGCTGGAACCTGCCCTCGAATTTCGTAATCAGGGGCGGGCATGACAAACGTGACAAGCCACGGTGTATTGAACGCTAAGCTAATAATCAATGAAAAATAAAGAAAAGAAAGTTGAAAATAGAGAATTCGATAAGCTGATTCATAAGATACGTGAACGGCTTGCTGAAGGAAAGCAGGTGAGGCGTACACTGCCCTATGAAGGGCGCCTGCATATTGACAGGACGCTGCCATTTCTGATGGTGTACCGGCGCCCCCCAAAACGCCCTGACAGGGGCACTGCCCTTCTTTTAAAGGGAGAGGCTTCATACCTGATTGCTTCAGGAAGCCGGAGATTCAAACCGGGATTGGCAAAC
>CALZGI010000238.1 GCA_945786855.1 Thermodesulfovibrionia bacterium
AACCCAGCGCAGCCACCCCTCTCGGAACAATCGTAATCTTCTGGACCGGTCCGGTCCCGGGTAATGCAAGCCCGACCAGTGCATGCCCTGTTTCATGGTAAGCAACTATCTTTCGTTCTTCTTTATTAATCAGCTTGTTCTTCTTTTCCAGACCGGCAATGACCCTCTCGATGGCCTCATTAAACTCATCACGTTCAACTTCATCCTTTCCCCTTCGCACGGCAAGGAGCGTGGCTTCATTCACGAGATTGGCAAGATCAGCACCGGCAAACCCGGGGGTCATGCCGGCTATTTCGGTCAGGTCCACCGACGGAGCCAGCTTTATACTTTTTACATGCACCTTCAGGATGTCTTCCCTGCCTTTTTTATCAGGCTTGTCCACAAGTATCTGCCGGTCAAATCGTCCCGGTCGCAGCAGGGCCGGATCGAGAATCTCGGGACGGTTTGTTGCAGCAAGCAGAATAACTCCTGAGGTGGGATCAAACCCGTCCATCTCAACAAGCAGCTGATTGAGCGTCTGTTCCCGCTCATCATGACCTCCCATTGTCATACCCCCTCTTGCCTTACCAAGCGCGTCAAGTTCATCAATAAATATGATGCAGGGGGCTTTTGTTTTTGCCTGTTCAAAGAGATCCCTTACTCGGGAAGCGCCAACACCGACAAACATTTCCACAAACTCAGATCCTGATATACTGAAAAACGGGACATTGCTCTCTCCGGCAATGGCCTTGGCCAGAAGGGTTTTCCCGGTACCAGGCGGCCCAACCAGAAGCACGCCTTTGGGAAGTTTGGCGCCAAGTCGGGTGAATTTGCCCGGTTCTTTGAGAAACTCTACGGTTTCTTTCAGCTCCTCAGCCGCTTCGTCAACTCCGGCAACGTCATTAAAAGTAATCTTCAGGTCTTCTTCCATAAATATCTTGGCCTTGCTTTTACCTACTGTCATAAAACCCTGCTGTGCACCCATCTTTTTGAATACATAAAACCAGATACCGAAAAAAATGAGAATGGGGAAGATCCAGCTCAAGATGTCCCGCAAGAATGTGCTCTCTATAATGCCCGTAAACTTTACCCCGCTCTCGGAAAGTTTTTTCGTGAGGTCAGGGTCATCAACCCTGACCGTGCTGAATTTCGCGGGCTTATCCGTGATACCTGCCGGTGTTTTCATCTTTCCCTGAATATGGCTCTGTGTTATGTATACTTCCTCAATGTCGCCTTTTTCAAGTGACAGGAGGAATTCACTGTAAGGGATAGTCTTGACCTGATATGTCTGCACAATCATATTATGAATAAGCAATACGGCCCATATGGCAATAAACACATACCAGACTGAAAACTTCATCCTTTTTTCCATGGTTACACCTTTCTTTCTACTTAAATAAATTCATATAGATTAATACCGGAACAGTCATTTTTTTGTTATTGTTAGAAATGTTGATAAAAGAAAAGACGTGTGTACCTATTTACATTGTATAAAGATATAAAAAAATGTCAACCGAAAAAACATCTTAAAACTGCTTCATTTCATTCGCTCACAATCAGTTTAAGATATGATATTATATGCATGGTATCATTCTTGTCAGATCTTTGTGATAATTTCAACCAACTCTAAAAGGGAGGAATATATGAATGCTGTAGAAATGGCCATTAAGATGAAGGAAGATGCAATTAACTACTATCAGGTGGCTGCTGATAAATGCGGTCACCCTGCTGGCAAGAAAATGTTCCTTGTTATCCTCGAGGATGAGAAGCATCATCTGGAGAGTCTCAATCAGATGGTAAAGGACATGCAGATAGACATGAAGAAGCTCGCACCTATCGAGAACATCAAGACCTCACTTGAACCGCTGCAGGACGAGATGCGCACCAGTACAGCATGTTCCCTTGATGAGATGGAGGTATTCAAGATAGCCATGGACATGGAACAGGAGTGTGTTGATTTCTACAAAAAACAGGCTGCTGAATCAAAAAATGAAAAGGAAAAGGCCTTATTTGAAAAACTCGCCCTGGAAGAGGAAGAGCATTTCAGGGTGTTCTCAAACACCCATTCCTATCTCGATGACACCGGCAACTGGTTCATGTGGGAAGACCACAGTATCGTTGAGGGCTGATTAGATGATGAGAGGGCTCTCTGAAAAACATCCTCATGCCAATGTTGGTTCAATGTCTCCTGACTTGAACCTTATTGACTGTAGTCTATTCTATAGATAGAGCATGATGCGATGCCACTTTCAGGGTAGCATGCCTTTTACCGGGGGTGTCGCAACAGAGTTGCTTTTGGTCAGGAAGGTTCAAGTCAGGAGACATTGAACCAACCTCTTCTTTATTTCATATTTATTTTTTAACAGATGTGATTAGAAGTCCTCTATTGTATCAAATACATCACTTCATTTCTCCTCATAAAAGGAGGCGTCCAGGGCGGATTGTAAAATGCCATTTGAGCAGATGACTGTATCTCATACCCATCTGCTGTAAGGAATTCCTTGAGCCGGGCCTGTTTTTTCATGATCTTTTCTTCAGGAGCATAACCCGCAAACCGCAGGACCGCAGCTTTATACTTTTCTTTCTGCACAATAGTTACTGCCGGGTCTCCGGGTATCGGAATTGAATCCATGGTATAGTTCGACGGCATCATAAAT
>CALZGI010000239.1 GCA_945786855.1 Thermodesulfovibrionia bacterium
ACATATCTGAAATTCTGTCCGAACTAGCTGAAGAACCCGATGCAAGAGAAGATATCTGAGAAACACGTTTTCTGGTGCAGAACAAAAATCAAATATAAGATTTTGTTCATTAATCGGGGCAATATAAGCTGCTTCATACCCCCTTCTCCATCTTTTCTTTCTACACCTCCCCTGACTGCGGAATAATTGACTTTCATGTTTTTATTAAGTTATTATTTTGTTTCAATTCGGGCCTATAGCTCAGTTGGTTAGAGCGCACGCCTGATAAGCGTGAGGTCGGTAGTTCAAATCTACCTAGGCCCACCAACAGATTTTGCCGGAGGCAAAATCTGAGTAAAAAGTTGAAAGTTGGAAGTGAAAAGTTATAGAATAGTTTGTTTAATTTTAAAACTTGCGAACTTCTGCCCTTTCGCACTTTTGACTAAAAATTTGTGAAGCAGATTTTTTGGGGGTGTAGCTCAGCTGGGAGAGCGCCTGGTTTGCAACCAGGAGGTCATCGGTTCGATCCCGTTCACCTCCACCATTTTTCTTCAAGAATACGCTAATGTCCTATTACGTGTATGTCCTTCGGAGTGAAGTTGCTGACTCCTCATACGTAGGGCATACAAACAATCTGGCTACAAGACTAACGCAGCACAATAACGGTAATAGCATTTCAACGCGTAGTAAAAGACCTTGGAAGCTGGTTTATCAGGAAGAATTTCTCACTCGCTCCGAGGCAATGAAGAGAGAAAGATACTTTAAGACAGTAAAAGGTCGTATAGAACTCAAATCGCGCGGAATTATATAGCCAAGTTTGACCCTCCAGGCCACAGGGGAGCGGTCGTAACGACAGGTCATCGGTTCGATCCCGTTCACCTCCACCATATTTTTTTGCTGAAGAGTTGCATTTTGTAGAAGTGTAGTGTTATTATTTGAGCATTACTGAAAACAGTTTCCGGTGGTTATACCGGAGGGGTCACACCCGTTCCCATTCCGAACACGGAAGTTAAGCCCTCCTTGGCTGATGATACTTGGGCTGCGAGGCCCTGGGAAAGTAAGTAGTTGCCGGATTTAAATTACCGAAAAAGAAGGCCCGTTGAATTCCCGGGCCTTCTTTTTTTATTTTCCTTCCATCCCGTATAAGAAATTTAAATTACTAAATATGCGGCTTGACATGATCCAATATGCTGGATTATGATTAGAACCACTTTACTTTAAGAGAGGGAATCTATGCACGAAACTCCATTTTTATTTCCGGTCAATATATTAATCAATATGGGAATCCCGTCTTTTGTTGCCTTTTCCTGGGTCGCAACCGCAATCATTATTATTGTTGCAATGCTCGCTAAAAAATCACTCAACCTCGTTCCCAGAGGAGCCCAAAACTTTGTAGAAGTTATCATGGAATTTTTTCTTGATCTTGTCGATACTAATATAGGTCATCTGGGGCGGCATTTTCTCCCTTTTATAGCAACGATCGGGCTTTATATTCTGGTCTGCAACCTGTTAGGCCTTATTCCGGGCTGTCAGGCCCCCACTGACAATTTAAATACAAACGTTGCGTTGGCACTGCCCGTATTTTTTGCTACCCATATTTATGGCATAAAGGAACACAAATTTGGCTATATAAAACATTTTGTAGGTCCTATGAGGTCACTCCCGGCGCTTCCCCTCATGATACTTATGTTCATAATTGAAGTGATAGGTCATATCGCACGACCGTTAACGCTCTCTGTAAGATTATTCGGCAACATGGTAGCAAAACACAAAATTATTATTATTCTCGGTCTGCTTTCACCCGCAATTGTCCCTACGGCAATATTGGGGTTGGGAGTGCTCGTTTCTGTCATCCAGGCATTTGTTTTCGTACTGCTTACGACTTTATATCTTGCCGGTGCTGTAGAAGAAGCACATTAGTATTCTGAGACAACACAATTACTCTAAGAAAGGAGGAGAAATGAGAAAAATAGTTACTGCACTACTATTATCGCTCACCTTGGTATGCCTCTTGGCGCCTGTTGGCTTTGCAGCTGAAGGCGCGGCTGAAGGAGCATCCGATTCACAGATGGGTTATTTTGCTTGGGCAGCTATGGCATGTGGATTGGGAATCGGCCTGGCTGCATTAGGTACTGGAATCGGACAGGGCATTGGACTCGCCAAGGCAGCGGAAGGTGTTGCAAGAAACCCCGGTGCATCAGGGAAAATTACTACCACCCTGATTATCGGTCTTGCAATGATTGAGTCACTCTGTATTTACGCCCTTGTTGTTGCATTGATCATCCTCTTTGCAAAACCATTCGGCTTCTAATTGCCGTTTGAAGGCTGAATTATCTCAAAGGGGCAGGATATTTCCTGCCTCTTTTTTTATGCGCACCCCTCTGAAATAATATCAATTTTTCAAAAAACCTGTTACAATTCTTTGATTCTCAAATACCATCCTTTTTAAACTGTTCGGTCTGAGAAAAAACCATTGAATAAATACAAAGGAGAACATTGTGGGGCTATTTGATAACCTGAAAAAGGGATTGTTCAAGACAAGAAAATCACTCGTGGATGATACAGAAAAGCTTGCCAGGGGACGCAACGTTGATGAAAGTCTTCTAGAAGAGTTTGAAGAACTCCTGATTATGGCAGATATAGGTCCCCAGGCAGCGGACGCCATTACAGGAGCCCTGAGAGAAAAAGTGAGGGAGGACAAAATCAGGAATGAGCGCGATCTTCGGACCGCCTTCAAAGAGGAAGTCGTGAAAATACTGAAAGAAGGTCACAAAATCATGTGCGCCGGGGAAAATCCTTATATAATCCTCACTGTCGGTGTCAATGGTGTGGGGAAAACAACCACCATCGGGAAACTGGCGCGACACTTTACCGATCACGGGTTCAGCGTAACTCTTGCTGCTGCAGACACCTTCAGGGCCGCAGCAATTGAACAGCTCGAGATTTGGGCGGAGAGAGCCGGCGCAAACATTGTAAAGCATAGGAGCGGTGCCGATCCGGCTGCAGTCGCCTTTGATGCTGTAACCTCTGCCAAATCAAAGAATATCGACATTGTCATCATTGACACTGCCGGCAGGCTTCACACAAAAACCAACCTCATGGAAGAGCTCAAGAAAATCAAGCGTGTCATCGGCAAGGAAAAATCCTCAGCACCCCATGAAGTACTGCTCGTGGTTGATGCAACATCGGGGCAGAACGCAATTAATCAGGCGAAGATATTCAATGAAGCAGTGGGAGTTACGGGCATTGCTCTTACCAAACTCGACGGTACAGCAAAGGGCGGCATTATTCTGGCAATCAATAAAGAACTTGATATTCCTGTCAAGTTGATAGGAGTAGGCGAAGCAGTTGAAGACCTCCAGGACTTTGAACCGTCAGAATTTGTCGAGGCATTGTTCGGATAGGTTGACAAAAGAGCAAATATTTTATTAAAATGATAATCATTATCAATATGAGCGGCCATGAGCATTGAAAAGGAACAGGAAATATTTGCCGATTTCATTCGGAGCAAAAAGCTGAAGCGAAGTGAACAGAGGCAGCTGATCATGGAGGTATTTCTTAAAACAGAAAAGCATCTCACTGCGGAAGAGCTCTATGATATGGTAAAAAAGAAAAATCCCTCAATCGGATACGCTACGATTTACCGGACAATGAAGCTCCTCACCGAAGCGGAACTCTGCAGGGAATTGCTCGTTGACGACGGGGTTACCCGATATGAACATCTCTACGACCATAAACACCACGACCATTTAATATGCACGGAGTGCAAAACATTTATAGAAATCGAGAGTCCCGAAATAGAGGCCCTGCAGGAGAAAATTGCGAAGAAAAACGGATTTCTGCTGACGAAGCACCGGCTTGATTTATATGGACTGTGCAGAAACTGCAGGAGCTGAATATTTTTTTGTGATATTACTGAAAATGATTATCATTACCTGTTTCATTTCAGAAGGTGTGAGCATAAAATATGAAAAAGGAAAAAACGGATAATAGCTGCGAACATTCACCTCATTCCAGCCAGAATGAAGTGAGTGAAGTTCCCGCAGGCCCGAGGGTAATAGCCCTCGTGGGCACACCAAATGTAGGAAAGAGCCTCCTCTTTGGCAACCTGACAAAGAACTATGTTGTCGTGTCAAACTATCCCGGAACATCTGTTGAGGTCTGCCGGGGAAAGGCAAAAATCGGCAGTGAAACCTTCGAGATTGTTGATACGCCGGGAATGTACTCCCTCTCTGTACTGACTGAAGAGGAACGGGTCGCCCGGCGAATTC
>CALZGI010000240.1 GCA_945786855.1 Thermodesulfovibrionia bacterium
AATCCTGTGATAGGCCTCTGCATGTTTTTGATAATTCTCTTCAAGACCCTTTTCGTCTCTGTCGAAACTGTAACTGTCTTTCATAATGAACTCCCGGGTCCTGAGAATGCCGCTTTTGGGCCGTGCCTCATCCCTGAACTTTGTCTGAATCTGATACCACACCTGAGGCAGGTCCCTGTAGGAGCGGATCTCCATCGAGGCAAGCCATGTTATGATCTCTTCATGAGTCATGCCCAGGCACATATCTCTGTCCCCCCTGTCCTTAAGCCTGAACATTTCATCACCTATGGCAGTCCAGCGGCCAGTCTTTTCCCATATTTCTGAAGGATGAAGGGCAGGCATGGATATCTCCTGGGCACCGATGGCATCCATTTCTTCTTTGATAATCTTATTGATTCTTTCCATGACCCGCCATGCAAGAGGCAGGTAAATATAAAGACCGGCAGCAAGCTGTCTCACGTATCCTGCGCGGAGCATTAATATGTGGCTGACTGCCTCGGCCTCAGCCGGAATTTCACGTAATGTCGGGACAAATAATTTAGATAAAAACATAATAACCTCGCTATAACTTATTGTATATACGCACTTCCCAGCAGGTCGCCCTATTCTATCACATGTATCGTGTGAATTAAAAAGAGTATCCCCGGGACACTCCGAAACGCCCGTTTATTTGATCATCTTTGATGGAGTACATTCATCCGCAAGAACGGAGAGAAGTTTTATAGACCATGATAAGATTTCGTCAGACAGGCGAAGCATGTTCTGTTCCGCGCGGGAACGCAGCTCAAAGACACTTATTCACGCACGTACTGAGCCGCATTCAACAGGTTCTTGATATCATCCTGCCTTGCTGCTCACATTCATGAGGCAGGTTACCACCCGGAATGCCGTGAGGCATTCCTTATGTATCCTCGGGAAAAAATAAAGCTACATTGTTCTGATGTCTTTATCCCGGTCCCCGCCATTCTTCCGTATGAAAGTCGGAACATCAAGGTAGTTCTCGTCGTTTTCCTTTATAGCAGGCTTTGATAAAACCCTGCCTGGGCTCTTCAGCTTGCTCATATCACTTTTCGGTCTCCATTTTTCATAGGTCGACATTACAGGCCTGGGTTTTTCTTCAAATCCCGTTGCGATGACCGTAACAACAATTTTTTCATCAAGATCGGAGTCAATCACGGAGCCGAATATAATCTCCGCATCATCATCGGCAGCCTCCTGTATAAGACTGGCTGCCTCATTTACTTCATGGAAAGATAAGGAGGAGCCTCCAGTGATGTTTATCAATACTCCTTTTGCTCCATCAATGGAGGTCTCCTCCAACAGGGGGCTTTTGATTGCCATCTTGGCTGCAGCAACTGCCCTGTTCTCACCTTCAGCACTGCCAACTCCCATAAGCGCCCTTCCGCTGTCTAACAGAATTGTCCGTATGTCGGCAAAATCCTGGTTAATCAGACCGGGTACGAGAATCAGGTCAGAAATTCCTTTTACTGCCTGCCGCAAAACATCGTTCGCAAGGTTTAGCGCCTGCAGCCATGGCGTATGCTTCTCGGTGATATCAAGCAGCCTGTTGTTATGAATAATGATAATCGCATCAACGTGTTTCTTTAACTCCTTAATCCCCTGCTCCGCATTTCTTGATCGTTTATTTCCTTCAAACATAAAAGGCCTTGTGACCACTGCTGTTGTAAGGATGCCCTGCTCTTTGGCGGCCTCAGCAACTATGGGAGCTGCGCCGGTCCCGGTTCCTCCGCCCATCCCGCATGTCACAAATACCATGTCTGCACCCTTCAGTGCATTTTCTATAAGGTCTTTATCTTCTATTGCCGCCTGCCTTCCCATTTCAGGATTCGCACCGGCCCCGAGACCCTTTGTCAACGCGTTGCCTATCTGCAGACACTGATGGGCAAGTGAAGACTCCAGGGCCTGAGCATCCGTATTGATTGCAATAAACTCAACGCCCTGCAGACTTGATGCAATCATGCTGTTTACCGCGTTGCTTCCTCCTCCTCCCACACCGACTATTTTTATCTTTGCATTCGTATTCTGGACTTCCTCCATATCAAAAATTTTCATTACTACCCCCTTTTTAAATGTTTGTTTTCAAAACATCCTCTGTTTATAAAATTGATAGAACATAATTTATCTGAAGGCCCCGCGAAACCAGCCTGCAACTTTCCTCTTCATTCCACCGATCCGCCTTCCCTTTCCAATGTCTGTTTCTGAACATTCCTCCGGGCCATGAAGCGCCAGCCCTATTGCAGAAGAATAGAGAGGATTGTCGGCAACAACATCTGACAGTCCAGTGTCACCCCGCGTTCCAATCCTTACCGGAAGCTCGAGAATATTCTCAGCCATAACATCCATTCCCTCCATTAAAACAGCCCCTCCAGTCAGAACGACCCCGGAATTCATATGTTTATGCAGGTCTTTTTCAACAATCTCCTTTTTTACAAGACTAAAGAGTTCTTCTGCCCTCGGCTGGAGAATCTCAACAAGATAGTTTCTGGGTATCACTCTGGTGATCCCTCCTCCACCTTCGCCAATCACTGCTTCCTCGTTGTCCTTTACCATGGACAGCATTGCACAGCCAGATTTCCACTTCAATCTTTCTGCCTCATTGGTTGGAATTCTTAAGCCGACTGCAACGTCATTCGTAAAATTATCGCCCCCTATAGTCATAACCGACGCATGACTTATAGTGCCTTTATGAAAGAGAGCAATATCCGTTGTCCCTCCGCCAATATCTATAACAGCAACGCCAAGTTCCTTTTCATCCTCTGTTATGACCGTCTCTGCTGAAGCAAGAGGCTGGAAAATGACATCGAGAACGGCAAGCCCTGCTTTTTCACAGCTTCTTACCAGATTCTGCATAGACGTTGTGGCGCAGGTTATTATCTGTACATTGGTTTCAAGTCTGACACCGCTCATACCCCTTGGATCAGTAATGCCGTTCTGTCCGTTTACGGTAAATCCGGAAGGAATCACATGAATCATCTCTCTGTCGAAGGGCAGCGCAACAGCCCTTGCGGCATCGATAACACTGTCCACTTCTTTCTGACTTATCAGTTTTTCTCTTAGTGCTAATACCCCATGACTTGTCAGACATCCAATATGCCCTCCCGTAATACCTATATGTACGGCTTTAATATCAACCCCTGCTGATGCCTCCGCCTCCTCTACAGCCTCACCTATGGATTCCGCGGTGCTCTCGATGTTCGTAATAACACCTTTTTTCACCCCTCTGGAAGGAGCAGTCCCGATCCCCATAATGTCAAGGCCGGAACCATCCTGTCCGACACCTGACCTCCGGCCTGTACTCTCCTCTCCGACAACAACGCATACCTTTGAGGTGCCCACATCAAGCCCGACATGGAGATTCTCACTTTTCACAGACAGGTCTTTTATAAATCCAAAGTGCATGATTAAGAGTTCTTTTCTTTTTTTCTGCTTTTTAACGGCTTGACAATTACAGAGTCCTTAAATCTCAAATCCACATATTTAATCGGCACTCCTCTTCTCCTTATTTCCGGTTCAAGCTCTCTCCATCGAGCCAGTTTTTCAGAATAACTGCCGTATCCGACTTTTATAAATTCACCGTCTATATGTGCCGTCAGCCCGTATGACTCAAGCCCTATTTCTATGGATTCCCTCTCCACAAAGTCACTCCCTCCTGTCAGTGCCGCCACAAATTTCAATGCTTCGCTCAAACCTTTCCTGTTATCGGGATGTATGTCCTTGATCACAGGAAGAAAGGGGAGAGTCTCACCTTTTATTCTCTCCAGTATGCTTCCATCCCTGTCTAACAGGTACAGCTTATTCTTTCTGCTGAGAAGGGCCTTCGGTACGGCCTCATCAATTTTCACTTCCAGTGTATGGGGATACTGCTTCCGCACAGCCACCTTCTTGATCCACCGATTCTGTTTCAGCCGCTTCTCAACGTCTCCAAAGTGAAGTTTTACAAGTGAATCGTCCTTCTTCACTTCCATAGTGTTTAAAACGTCGTCTCTTCCAAGGTGATAGTTTCCGGTAATCACTATTTTTTTCACCCTGAACTGCTTCAGGAACATCTTCCCCCCGAGAACAGACGCTGCCAAAAGGACAGCAATCAGAAGAACAACAGTCCCTCTCCTGAGAAATAGTGCAGCATTCTCCCCACGCCTGTACGCAGATTTCTGTTTCTTATTCTTCTTCTTTGACCGCAAAGCGCACCATCTCCTCTATCAGATCTTTAAAGCTTAATCCAGCTGATTTGGCAATTTTAGGAAGCAGACTCGTCGCTGTCATACCCGGAAGCGTATTTACTTCAAGTATGTACGGGCTGTTTTCCTCCCCTATCATAAAATCCACTCTTGTCGCACCGGAGCATTGGAGTGCGTGATGAGCTTTCAGGGCCATGCTTTCAACAATGCCGGACGTTTCCTCATCAATTTCCGGAGGCATAATATACTCTGTCATGCCCGATGTATATTTAGCTTCGTAGTTATAAAATTCCAGGGAAGGCCTGACTTCCACACCGCCGAGCACTTTATCTCCGAGAACGCCTATATGAACTTCCTTCCCATCGATAAACTTTTCAATAATCAGCCTCCGGCCGTGCGAAAATGTTTTTTCCATACAGGAGTGCAGGTCCTCCGCTTCTTTTATGATGCTTACCCCGATACTGGAGCCCTCTGCAGCCGGCTTGACAACCCAGGGCAAATCAAAAGAGGGCATGGGATAGTCCGGGAATTGAAACACCCCGCTCTTATCGGATTCCTTTTTTTCCGTCCTGCTTTTTTTTGTTTTCTTTCCCTTTTTGATGACCATATAAGGGGCAACAGGCAATCCATGAAAGGAAAATATTTTTTTTGAAACCTCTTTGTCCATTGCGAGGGCCGATGCCAGAATTCCCGATCCTGTAAAGGGGATCCCCAGCACTTCAAGCAATCCCTGGATTGCCCCGTTTTCCCCTGTTCCGCCATGAAGTGCAAGAAAAGCCAGTTTTACCTTCTCTTTTTTCAGGACAGCCATTATGTCCTTTCCCACATCGACGAGAACGGCATTATAGCCAAGCTCCTCCAGGCTCTGGTATATTGCAAGCCCGCTCCTGATAGAAACATCCCGCTCTGCGGAAAGTCCTCCCATCAAAACACCTATCCGCTTTTTTGTTACCGGTCCTTTTTTCATCTAATTCCTGCCTACAATTTTCACTTCCGGCTCAAGATCAATCCCGCAGCCTTCTTTCACCCTTGCTCTTACCACATCCATAAGTTCAAGGAAATGACTGCAGGTGGCCCCGCCTTTGTTTATAAAATAATTGGCGTGAAGCGGGCTCACTTCTACATCACCGATCCTCATCCCCTTGCAGCGGGCATCCTCTATTAACCTGCCTGCCGAATCTCCTTCTGGATTCTTAAAGACACATCCTGCCGACATCTCACCAAGGGGCTGTGTGGTTTTTTTCCTTCGCAAAAACTCTTTTGTTCTCCTGTCTACCTCATCTGGATTGTCCTTCCCGAGCTTTATATTGGCGCTGAGCACAATTGATCCTGCCGGCAGGTTCGCACTTCGGTATGAAAAGTTCATGCTCTCTTTGTCCAGAATCTCAATCTCTCCCTGTCCGTTCATCACTGCAACAGAAACGATCAAATCTTTCATTTCACTTCCGAAAGAACCTGCGTTCATTAAAACAGCCCCTCCCACAGTACCGGGTATCCCGGTGAGGGCCTCCAGCCCCGTATATCCATTTTTTCGGGCGAGGTTCACGAGCATGGCAAGAGGTACTCCTGAACCGGCAAACAGTACAGCATGCCGGTCATTGCTTTCCCTGGTAGGCTCTATGCTTCTCAACGCCTCCAGGGACAGGGCTATCCCCTCGATCCTTCCGTCTGCGACCAGCAGATTCGTGCCCGCTCCGAGCACGAAGAAAGGGAACCCTTCTTTTTCAACTACCTCCAAAACCCTCTTTACCGACAAAGGATCTTCCGGGAACGCCATTATATCGACAGGTCCTCCTATTCTGAGTGACGTATGTGCAGACAGAGGCTCATCAAAGGTTATTCTCCCTTCAAAAGCCCCTGAATCAAATATTTCTTTCAGCTCCTTGTCCATAACACTATCAATCAGTTTCAAGCTTTCCACTCTTCATGTCCAGAAACTGCTCTCCCATCTTCCAAACATCCCCTGCTCCCAGAGTGAGCAATGTATCTTTTTCTTTCAATCCTCTGTCGAGGTAACCAAGTATTTCATCTCTGCTTTCAATATATGTGATTTCTGTCCCCGTATCCTTTATTCCCCGGTACAGGAGGTCAGAATTCACTCCTGGGAGCGGCTTTTCTCCTGCAGGATAGATATCCATCAGGACCACTTCACCGGCATCTGAAAAGGCATCAATAAATTCGCCGAGCAAGTCTCTCGTCCGTGTATACCGGTGTGGTTGAAACAGGACAACCAGTTTTCCATGATCAGCGGCCTGTGATCCTTCACCCTTTCCCTGAAACATTGCTTCCTTTACGGCTTTCAGGGTCGCCGCAATCTCCGCAGGATGATGGCCGTAATCATCTATCACGTTAATCCCGCATACGGTGCCCTTCAGTTCAAACCGCCGCTGAACTCCGCTGAAATTTCCCAGGGCATCCCTGATTATGTCCATGTTTACCTTGAGTTCGTTTGCGACAGCAATTGCGGCAAGGCAGTTGCACACATTATGACCGCCAATAAGCGGCACGCTGAAAATCCCGAGTGACCTGTCATTTAAAACGGCCTCAAATACCGATTTCATCCCTTCCGTCCTGAGATCTTTTGCAACAAGATCCATATCTTCATTCAGGCCATAGGTAAGAAAGCGCCTTTGTATCTTTGGCAAAATCTCCTGTATGTGCTCATTATCGCCGCATAGTATTGACAGACCATAAAAGGGCACCTTATTGATAAAAGAAAGGAAGGCATCCTTGATATCATCAATATTCTGAAAGTAATCCATGTGTTCCCTGTCAATGTTCGTGACCACCGCTATTGTGGGAGACAGTTTCAGAAATGAACCGTCACTCTCATCGGCTTCGGCAACGAGAAACTCTCCCCATCCGAGTTTTGCATTGCTGTCTATCCCTTTCAGCTTTCCTCCAATTACAACGGTGGGATCAAGTTTTCCCTCGCCGAGAACACTCGCGACCAGCGATGTTGTTGTTGTTTTTCCGTGAGCTCCGGCCACAAGCACACCGTATTTAAGCCGCGCAAGTTCGGCAAGCATCTCAGCCCGTGGAATTACGGGAATGGACATTTTTCGTGCAGCCTCAAGTTCGGGATTCCCTGAGTCAACGGCAGAGGAGATGACGACTACATCCGCCTTTTTGACATTCTCTGCCTTGTGTCCGATATTGATATTAATCCCGAAGGTTCTCAGTCTTTTCGTTGTTTCAGACTCTTTCAGATCAGACCCGTCAACCTCATATCCGAGATTGTTCAGCACTTCGGCAATACCGCTCATGCCAACGCCGCCAATGCCTACAAAGTGTACTTTTTCAAATCTCTTATACATGATAGGTCCGTTGTCCGTTCCGGGCTGTCCGCCGATGCTTATTTAATTGAACAAGTAAGCTGCGGCTCTTCTCTTTTTTACTTCCTTTTTTTTTTAGCAGCCCCATCATAAGTTTAATAATCTTTGTTGCCGCTTCACTGCTTCCAAGGGACTTGCTGATGCGTTCCATTTCACTGATAGCATCCCGATCTTCCACCAGGTGTTTAATCATCTCTGCAAGAGTCTTCCCGTTAAGGTCCCTTTCAATAATCATCTGTGAAGCACTCATGTCCCATAATTTTCTCGCGTTGATTTCCTGATGATTCCCGGCCGCGTGAGGATAGGGGATCAGAACGGCCGCCTTGCCACAGGCAGTCAACTCGGCCAGCGTCGTCGCACCGGCCCTCGAAATGATAAGATCTGCCACCGCATAGGCATCTGCCATTTCATAAGCAAAAGGAATAACCGTGCCTTTGAATTCCCGTGCCCGGTATACTTCTTTCATTGAATCACAGTCCCGTTCTCCTGTCTGATGCAGGAACTGGATATGTTCTTTCAGAGGCTCAAGAGAGACCAGGGCCTCACCGACTGCACTGTTAATGCTGCTTGCACCCCGGCTTCCTCCAAAGACAAATATGGTAAATCTCTCCCCGTCAAGACTGAAACGGTCAAGCCCCCTATCTCTGTCCCCGTGTAAAATTTCCTTTCGTACAGGATTCCCTGTCAGATAGGTTTTGCCGGGGGGGAAATATTGTATACTCTCGTGGTAGGTAACGGCGATTGTATCAACAAACTTTCCGAGCCTTTGATTGGCAAATCCGGGCAGAGTGTTCTGCTCATGAATAATTGTGGGAATACCCATCATCTTCGCACATAACACAACGGGACCGGAACTGTAGCCTCCCACACCAAATACCAGGTCGGGAGCCAGATCCTTCAAAATCCTGTATGAATCCTTGAATGAGAATGGTACCTTTAACAAGGATTGAATGGTCTTTAGAGGATTTTTTCCTACCAGACCCTCGGACCGTATAAATCGAACGTCATACCCTTCTTTTGGTATGATCCTGGCTTCCAGTCCCCTGGCTGTTCCGACGAATGTGACCTGTGCATCAGGCATCATATTTTTCAATTCCCTTGCAACAGCTATTGCAGGGAAAATGTGTCCGCCTGTTCCGCCTCCGGCTATAACAAATTTCATACGCCTCGATAACTCCGCATATCTCTCTTCCCCGTCCCGCCCCTGACAATTCCTCTCACAAATGGCGCTGTGTTCCTGTGTAAAGAATGGGTTTCATTTTTTGCTGCAATATTCATGAGTATCCCGGCAGCTGCCATATTGATCAGGAGTGCTGACCCTCCATAACTTATGAACGGCAGGGGAAGACCCTTCGTGGGCATTAACCCCGTTGATACAGCGACATTTATTATGGCCTGTACTCCTATAAGCATGGTCAGGCCCATTGTCAGGAAGTAGCTGAAGGGGTCGCCTGTCCGTGTCGATACCAGAATCCCCTTTATAAATAACCAGCAAAAGACCCCGATAACAAACAGCGCCCCTGCCAGTCCAAGCTCTTCGCCTATGAGGGAAAAGATAAAGTCCGTATGGACCTCCGGTAAAAAATACAGTTTCTGCTTGCTCCCCCCCAGGCCAAGACCAAAGTAACTTCCATTTCCAAATGCGATGAAGGACTGGACGAGCTGGAAGCCGCAGCCAAAAGGTTCCTTCCATGGATCGAGGAAACAAAGAAATCTTTTTGACCGGTATCCGGAGGTCATAATGAGCATATACACTGCCGGAAGGGCAAGCAGTACAAGCCCGCCCAGATGACTAAGCCGTGCACCCCCGAGAGCAAGAAGGCCAACAGTAAGAATTCCCAGACTCATCACTGCACCGAAGTCGGGCTGTGAAATAATAATGCCCTGGAAAAACAGCATGACTCCCACAGGGTACAGGATGCCATATCGAAAATCCCTCATCCTGCCAATGTTTTTATCCATATAGTCAGCCAGAAAGATAACCATGACTACTTTTGCAAGTTCTGAAGGCTGGAACGTGGTAGGCCACAATTTAAGCCATCTCCGCGCACCGTTCGCCGAAATGCCGATCCCGGGAATAAACACCAGCACCAGCAGGAGAACTGATATCCCCAGCAGCACATAGGTCAAGGGCCGTAATTTCCGATAATTGGCCTTGGACAGAATTATCATTACTGTTACACCGATACATACGGTAAAAGAGTGTTTCAATAAAAAATTAAACCCGTTTCCGTTATTTCTCATGGACATGATTGCCGTTGAACTGTAGACCATGAGAATTCCTATGCCAACAAGTATCAGAACAGATATTAAAATACTCCTGCTGTCCCTGCTATGCATTTATCAAATCCCTCACTGCCTCTTTAAATTTCCTCCCTCTGTCTTCAAAATCGGCAAACATGTCAAAGCTTGCGCAGCCGGGCGAAAGGAGGACAATATCACCATCCACCGCATGTGAAACTGACAGGGCAACGGCCTCCCCGAGATCCGTCACTGTTCGGGTTTCCGTCACCGACCCCAGTTCCTGTGCTATCTTTTCCTTTGCTTCTCCCATCACTATCAGAAGCTTTACTTTCTTCTTCACCAGATCCCGCAACACTGAAAAATTACCGCCCTTGTCCAACCCGCCCATAATCAGGATTATGCTTTCAAAACCTTCAAGTGATTTCGCGACTGCGCCTACATTTGTCCCTTTTGAATCATTGATGAACTGAATACCCTTCATCTCACCGGCAAACTCAAGTCTGTGCTCAAGGCCCGGGAAATTTCCGAGGACCTTCTTTACGGCTTCAGGGGAGCAACCTGCAGCCAATGCCATAGCGGAAGCAGCCATTGCATTTTCAAGATTATGAATTCCTTTCATTTTAATTTCACTCACCCTGATAATTTCAATGTCCTTCTTCGCGGACTTGGAAGAGCCCCGAGAGGGCCCGGAAAAATCGAACCTGCAATACACTGTTCCTCCTTTACTGTAAACACCAGCAACCTCTTTGCGTGTGCTGAAATACGCGATACGAGGCATTTCACCCCCCCCATCCATCCTTTCGTCTATCAAGTTCATAAGAAGGAGGTCATCTGCATTTACAATCAGGATATCTTCAGATGTCTGATTTTCAAAAATCCTTGCTTTCGCATTGGCGTAATCACTCATATCGTCATACCTGTCGAGATGATCGGGAGTGATATTCAGTATGGCCGCTATTCCGGGGCGAAACTCATCTATGGATTCAAGCTGAAAACTCGAAATTTCAGCGACTACATAGTCGAGCATGTTCTTTTCCTCAGCAGATCCCATAGAATTGATCCCTGTTTTTAACAGCTCTTCAGTCAGTGCACTCCCGATGTTCCCTCCAAGAAGGGTCCGGCAGCCCGACTCTCCGAGCATAAGATCTACCAGAGTTGTTGTGGTTGATTTCCCGTTTGTCCCGGTAATCCCGATGAAATCAGGACCCGTAGATTGAATGGCCCCTTGCCCCTTGCCCCTTGCCTCCTGCCTGATGATCTGATAGGCCACCTCAAGCTCGCCGATAACAGGAATCCCTCTGATTCCGGCTTTGACAAGGAGCGGCACATCCGCGGGCACTCCAGGGCTTATAACAATCATATCTGCAGAATCAATGAGTTCGTCAGCATCACCATTGATTATCACCTGCACGGCCGGCGACAGTCTTTTAATCTGACCTTCGAGTGAGCTGCGCGGTTTCCTGTCGGTAACAGAAACGCATGCACCGAACCCGGACAGAAGATTGGCCGCCCCTGTTCCACTTCGCGCAAGACCCACTACCAGGATATTCTTACCTTTAAATATATTTTTCTGATCTTCTTCCACTATGATCATCTTTTTTTCGTTATCAGCAGGTATTCTGTTTTCTGTGTTCTGATTTCTGATTCATCATCTCACCTTCAATGTAGTCAGGCTTAAAAGCGCAAGAATAATTCCGATAATCCAGAACCTGACGATGACTTTAGGCTCCGGCCATCCTTTCTCTTCAAAGTGGTGATGAATGGGCGCCATTTTAAAAACCCTCTTTCCGGTCAATTTAAATGAAGCCACCTGGATTATCACCGAAAAAGTCTCTATAACAAAAATTCCTCCAACGATTGCCAGAACTATTTCCTGCTTCGTAATAACCGCAAGTGTTCCCAGCGCACCTCCAAGCCCGAGAGAACCCACATCACCCATGAATATTTCAGCAGGATAGCTGTTGTACCACAGGAATCCAAGAGCAGCGCCGAACATGGCACCGCAAAATACAGTGAGTTCGCCTGAACCGGGAAGGAAGAGAACATGCAGGTATCGTGAAAAGCCCGCATGTCCCGATATGTAAACGAGGGCCCCGTTTGCCAGACATGCGATCCCGACCAGGCCGATGGCAAGACCGTCTATCCCATCGGTCAGGTTGACCGCATTCGAAGCGCCAACAATCACGAGAATTGAAAAGGGAATGTAAAACCACCCGAGGTCGATCAGCCACTTTTTGAAAAAGGGAATGCTTAATTTTGCTATATATAAATCGCTGGGGTCATTATAAAAGAGAAACCCTATAATCATGGCGAGAAAAATCTGGATGCCAAATTTGTACCATCCACGCAGACCCTTCGGATTTCTTTTAATCGTTTTGAGATAATCATCAGCAAGTCCGATAAAACCATAGCCCGTTATGGCAACAAGCATTATCAGCATATATCTGTTGCTCAAGTCGCCCCACAGCAAAACACTGATGACGACGGAAAGAATAATCAAAATCCCTCCCATTGTCGGGGTCCCTTTCTTATAGAGATGGGTTTTGGGGCCGTCATCCCGTACCTGCTGGGTAAAGCTGAATTTCCTGAGCTTTTCAATAATCCACGGCGCCAGGGCAAATGTTATCAGCAGTGACGTGATGACTGCGAGGGCAGTCCGGAACGTTATATACCTGAAGACATTAAAGGGGGAGTAGATCTCGCTCAGGGAATATAACAGTTTATAGAGCATCCTGTAGGGCCTCCATAACCCTTTCCATTTCCATTGCCCGGGAACCCTTGATGAGAACAGTATCTCCCCTTTTCAAAATGTCCTTAACATTCTCTTTTGTCTCAACAGCATCGCTGAAAGTATAAACCGTTACTCCCGGCACTTCTCCCATTAATCTGACGCACTCCTCTGCGGCGAGGCTCATCTTTTCTCCGACTGCAACAAAGACGTCCACCCCTGTTTCGGATATCATTCTGCCGACACCTTTATGCTCATCGTCAGAGAATTGACCCAGTTCCCGCATGTCACCGAGTATGGCCACTATCCTTCCTTCTCCTCCCAGACGGTGCAGTTCTCCTATCGATTCTCTCATGGAAGAAGGATTGGCATTATAGGAATCATTTATCACCCTGATACCGCCTTTGTTCACCAATTCGAATCTCATGGAAAACGCCCTGTACTCATTCAGTGCCGTTCTGATTTCGTCAATGCTCATTCCAAGGGAATAACTAACAGCCGAGGCAGCAAGTGCATTATAGACATTAAAAAGCCCGTGAACATTCAAAGTGACCGATGCACTGCCCTCGTCTCTGATTGAGAGAGTAAATTCACTCCCATTCTCTGTTATTCGCACATCACCGGCCGAAACCTGGGATGCATTCTCTATGGAAAATGTAACGAACCGTCCTTTAAAATCTGTGAGTTCTCCTATTCCCTGCATCAGATATTCATCGTCGGCATTCACCACCGCTATATTCAATCCCTCGAGAATTTCCATTTTGGCTTTCCTCACCGCATCATAACCACCGAGCATTCCCACATGCGCCGAGCCTATATTTGTTATTACCCCATGGCTGGGCTCTGCAATTTCGCACAGCCTCCGTATTTCACCTGAAGCATTCATCCCCATCTCGAAGACAGCTATTTCGTCATCAGGGTGCAGACGCAAAAGGCTCAGGGGCAGACCGATAAGATTGTTGAGATTCCCTTCATTCTTGAGCGTCCTGAATTTGCGGGACAGAATGAGATGAATCATCTCCTTCGTGGTGGTCTTTCCGTTACTGCCGGTGACAGCCACTACAGGTATATCCCGTTTAGTCCTCAAAAAATGGGCCATATCCTGCAAAGACCTTAGCGTGTCCTCCACGCAGACGATGACCCTGCCCTCGGGCAGACTGTCGGGGCGGGCAGCAACAACAGCTCCGCTGCCTTTCACAAGCGCACGTTCGAGATAATCGTGTCCGTCAAATCTCTCTCCCTGAATAGCAAAGAAAAGGTCGCCCTCCTCAATGGTACGGGAGTCTATTGAGACCCCGTTAAAGGTCTTCGAATTCTCGGAGAGCAGCTTTCCTCCTGTTGCCTCGATGACTTCTTCTACTGTTATACGTGCCATAGTAAAATTAAATCTTTCATGCTCCTCATTCTTGATCTTTCATTTTTTTATCCTTGATTTCCCTGAGTACTTTGAGGGCAATCTCCCTGTCACTGAAGTGATGCCTGACACCTTTAATCTCCTGATACGTCTCATGCCCCTTTCCGGCAAGAAGCACAGTGTCTCCTTCTCCTGCCATCCATAACGCCTCTTGAATGGCCTCCTGCCTGTCCGGCAGAGAGGTATAATTACTTTTCTTTATGCCTCTGACGATGTCCCTGATTATTGCATCGGGATCTTCGGAGCGAGGGTTGTCTGAAGTAACAATTACAAAGTCACTCAATTCAGATGCAGAGGCACCCATGACCGGTCTTTTCCCTCTGTCACGGTCACCGCCGCAGCCAACGACTGCAATAATTCTTCCTTCGGTAACATGTCGTGCTTCCCCGATAAGCGTTCGAAGGGCATCATCGGTATGGGCGTAATCAACTATACAGAGAAACTTTTGCCCCCCGTCTACGTTTTCAAAGCGCCCTTCAACAGGCCGTGCTTCCTTTATCCCCTTCTGAATTATGCTTTCACCGATGCCGAGTGAATAGGCTATTCCCACTGACATCAGAATATTCGACACGTTAAACCGTCCAATCAATTTTGACTCGACCCTGAATCTGTATTCAGGTGTCTGTACATCAAAAGACAGTCCTCCCGACCCCGGGCCTCGACTCCCGCTCTCTTCTATATTCTCGGCACTTATCATCGCACCAGGTTCGATCCCGCAGGTTATGACCTCACAATCCAGATTGCCCTCCAGTTTCCTGACCCATTGATCGTCTCTGTTCAGGACAGCCCTCCCTTTTTTGTCGAGATAGTGAAATATCTCTCTTTTCGCACGAAAATAATCATCCATTGTTTCATGGAAATCGAGGTGGTCCCGGGTAAAATTGGTGAATGCGGCAACCTGAAAAGAACAGCCCTTCACCCTCTTGAGAGCAAGGGCGTGGGAGGAAACTTCCAGTACACCATATTTCATATCGCTTTCAACCATTTCCCGTAAATATCTTTGCAGGTCCAGTGATTCGGGCGTCGTGTTCAACGCGTTTGCAGTCTGCCCCCCTGTCATGTAACAAATTGTTCCCAGAAGACCGGCGCTTTCACCTCCGGCATCGATTATACTTTTTGTAATGAAGCTCGTTGTGGTCTTGCCGTTCGTACCGGTAATGCCGATCAATGATAATGTATCTGAAGGATGTCCGTAAAAAGCAGCTGATATGAGGGCTAACGCTTCCCTGGCATCAGGAACGCATACCCATGCAGTTTCCTTTTCAACACCAGGCTGTCTCGAATCCGTTATTGTGAGCGGATGCTCTGCTACTATCATAGTAGCCCCCCTGTTTACTGCATCCTTGATATATTCATGCCCGTCTTCGGAATATCCCCTGACGGCCACGAATACATAGTTTTTTTTGACTAATCTCGAATCATAGGCAATGCCTTTAATCTCTCCATCAAGAGGTCCTCTCTTCCATTCTATGTTCAGACCTTCCAAAAGTCTTATACTGGTCATTTATGCCACTGTCAGCAAAAGCCCTACCGGGTTTTATTGACAAGAATAATCTGATTTTCATCTCTTTCCATCGGTACATTCATATAAGAAAAGGTATGCTCAATGATTTTTCTGAATACAGGGGCCGCAACAATTCCTCCGTAGCTGTCTCCCTCCGGCTCATACACGACCACGATGAGCGCTATTCTCGGGCTGTCCGCCGGCACGAATCCGACAAAGGAGCTTATAAATTTGTCTTTGGAATATTGCCCTGCCTTGTGGTCAAATATCTGAGCAGTGCCTGTTTTCCCGGCAACCAGATTCCCTTCAATATAGGCCCTCTTTGCCGTGCCACCCTCTTCCACCACCATTTTCAGAATATCCTTGACCGTGGAAGCTGTGCGTCCGGAGACAACCTGCCGCTCAATGTGCGGCTTGACTGATTTAACAATTTTCCCTTCCGGAGATATTATGTCAGACACTATATAGGGCTTCATCAGTGCACCCCCATTGGCAATTGCTGCATATGCCCGTAGAACCTGCAGGGGGGTTACCCCTATTTCCTGCCCGATCGAAAGTGCTGCCAGAGACGTACCTGACCATGCGTCGGGTCTTCTGAGAATGCCCCTTACTTCCCCCGGGTAATCTATTTCGGTCTTCTCTCCAAATCCAAATTTCCTTACATACTGATAATACTTTTCCTTCCCGAGTTTTAACCCTACCTGTACTGCGCCAACATTGGAAGATCTCTGTATTATCTCCTGAAAGGTCAGTATCTCATTTCTGTGGGTATCGCGGATGGGTTTCCCGCCTACAACAATGTAGCCCTTCGACACATCAAATTTATCATGGGGCCTTACAATCCCTTCTTCAAGAGCCGCAGCTGCAAGGACTGTCTTCAGTGTTGAGCCCGGTTCGAACAGGTCTGTAATTGCCCTGTTGCGTCTGGCATAATCACGGGACTTTCCTGCAGCATTCGGATCATAGGTAGGCCTGTTCGCCATTGCGAGAATTTCTCCGGTCATGGGGTTCATCATAATCGCAACAGCAGCTTTTGCCTGCCACTCAGCCATTGCATCAGTGAGCTCTCTTTCAACGATATACTGTATTCCTTCGTCAATTGTAAGAATGAGATTATTCCCCGACACAGCTTCTTTGATACTACTGGAAAGCCGGTTGCCGCGGGCATCGGTGCCGACAGAAACATTCCTCACTTCA
Organism: Thermodesulfovibrionia bacterium; assembly: GCA_945786855.1. Classification (GTDB taxonomy): domain Bacteria; phylum Nitrospirota; class Thermodesulfovibrionia; order UBA6902; family UBA6902; genus CALZGI01. The sequence continues at coordinate 16,622 of CALZGI010000240.1, forward strand.
CCTTTCAGGTACTCATTGTACGTAAGTTCGAGCCCGGCGATCCCGCTGTTGTCAATGTTCGTAAAACCGAGCAAATGCGATCCCGTGCGGCCTTTCGGGTAATACCGCTTGGCCTCAGGGAGTAGACCGACAGCATCATATCCCATTTTATCCAGCAGTTTCCGCACTTCAAGAGAAGTTTCCCTGTCCATTTTCCGTTCAAGCCAGATAAAGTCTTTATGTTTTTTTCTCAACAAAGCCATGTTCAGTTTTTTTGAAGATATCCTTGTCAGAGGAGCAAGCTCCCTGGTTAAGTCCCGAGTGTTTTCGATGGCCGAGGGAACGGCGTAGAGTGAATTAGATTCTACATTTGCGGCCATTTCTTTCATTCTCCTGTCCCAGATCATGCCCCGCTGAGGCTGCAATATTTTTTCTCGAATATACTGCTGAGCCGCCCTTCTCGAAAGTTTGTCATGATCAAAAACCATGAGATTGACCAGCCTCAAAGACACAACGGCAAAACAGAACAGGATAACCGTACTAAGAACGAGAGCTCTCTTCCTGCTTTTCTGAAGAGGGATTTTGACAGGATCTTCATCCCAGAGCTTCCTGGTTTCAACTCTGCCGACATTCTTCCTTTTCCTCATACTTCCCGCTTTCTCATTATTCCCTTTTCAATATTAATGTTCATCCCACAATACTATTTGGCTCATGGAATCAATAAAAACCATATACAGTGCTCGCTACTTTATTGATGCCCTGTGAGGACCTGCAACAGCTGTCCGTGTCACAAAATATATTTTCTCTCTGCCGGCATAACTCATGGCAAGGCGCTTCAGGGCAACTTTCTCAACATTCCCCATGGAAAAAAAACTTGCCCTGCTGGCAACAATCATCTCCCTCTCGCTTTTCAGCTCCGCCCTTAACCTGTCAAGGTCCCCAAGCTCATATTCAAGATTCACAACAGTCGATCGCAGCCATACGATGGAAAATAAGCATATCCCGATATAAAGAAAAAACAAGACTTTACTAACAGATCCTTTTCGTCTGTAATTTCTCATTCTTCTTCCTGTCATAATTTCTCCCCAACCCTCAGTTTTGCACTCCTTGATGACGGATTTAATTGTCGTTCCTCACGGTTTGCAACCAGGGGTTTTTTTGTAATAATGTGAAAGAGGCCTTCCTTTGCACATTTCCTGAAGGCATGCTTCACAATTCTGTCCTCCAGGGAATGGTACGACAGGACGCAGAACCTGCCTCCTGACTCAAGCAGTTCAGACCCTGCTTCGAGAGCAGATGCCAGTTCTTCGAGCTCTTTGTTTACCTCAATCCTGAGTGCCTGAAACGTCCTCGTTGCAGGATGGATGCGGCCGCGCCCCCTCAATGATTTTTCAACGATTTCCGCAAGGTCAGTACAGGTCCGGATCCTCTCCTTCCGCCTCCTGAAAACTATTGCCTTTGCAATTCTCCTGCTGTGTCTCTCTTCCCCGAACCGCCATATGAGATCGGCAAGGTCTTTTTCAGGGTAACTGTTTACTACACCTTCGGCAGTGAGGCGCTGCCTTCTGTCCATTCTCATATCCAGAGGTTCATCTCTGAGAAAACTGAACCCCCGGCCTTCCGCTTTGAGATGCAGGGTGGAAACGCCTATATCAAGAAGAATCCCGTTCACTCTGTCATGGCCAACGCTTTTTACTGCCGCTGCCATGTTCGAAAAACTTTCCTGTACCAGATGCACCTGTGAAAAATCCTTTAACCGGTCCCGGGCAATTTCCAGTGCTCTCTCATCCCTGTCAAGGCCGATGATTGTACAATCTCCTGCACGCTGCAGAATACCTTCAGCGTGGCCGCCCAATCCAATGGTGGCATCCAGATATACTCCTGATCTCTCTACGTTCAAAGCCTCTATGACCTCCTCCTGCATAACCGGGACGTGAACAATGTCCATTTACAATCCAAAGTTCGCAAACTCCTCCTTAAAAGACTGTTTGTCTATCTTGGACGGATCTGCTACGCCTTCAAATTCACTCCTGTTCCAGATCTCAACTCTGTTTCCAAGACCCAGCAGCACCACTTCACTGTTCAGCCCCGCATCTACCCGCAGCGCCGAAGACACGAGCACCCGCCCCTGCTTGTCAATTTCGCACTCAATTGCCGAGCCAATCACTCTTCGCATGAAATATTTGATTCCATCAGATGTCTGGGGCATTTGACTTACCTTGTCCAGCAGGTTCTGCCATTCATCAACGGGGTATGCGCACAGGCACCTGTCAAACACCTCATTTGTTATAATTAATTTCGAGGAATGATTCGAGGAAAGGATCTCCCGAAAAGGCGCAGGGATAATTAATCTGCCCTTTGGATCTAGTGAATTATAATGTTTTCCCGAAAATCCCGGCACCTTTCCTCCACTTTATGACACTTTCTCCCACCAATATAGAAATTATATAAATGTGGTGTATACATGTCAAGAAAAAAAACATGTATTACTACACTATCAACATTTTGTGGTCATATATTACGAGAGGCACTATTTGTAGTACATAATCTATTTCATAAATGTAATTAATAATTGTTAATTTTTCAAAATTCATTAAAATGCTTAATACAGTGACTAATTTTACTTATATTGATTCAAGGGTCAAGATCATGTATCCTGAATAGAAATGATAGATCCCGTAGAGAGGTTCCTCAATTACCTGACCGTTGAAAAAGGGCTTTCAGTAAATACACTGGCAGCCTACAAAAGAGACATTCAGAAATTTAATACGTTTCTTCTCGAATCGGGAGTGAACATAACGGGTTTTCAAAAAGCCGACCTCCTGTCTTTTATTGAACATCTGAGAAATTCGGGAAATCAGGCGACCACATTGGCAAGAAACATTGCGGCATTGCGGGGCTTCTGCAAGTTTCTCCTTATGGAGGGGATAATAACTGAAGACCCCATTGAAAACATCTCGACGCCCAAGGGATGGAAACGAATCCCAAGGATAATCGGGCCTGAGGAAGTATTATCCCTCCTCGACAAGCCGGGAGCCGGGAATTTATCATTGCGGGACAGGGCCATTCTCGAAATGATCTACTCCTCGGGATTGAGAGCAAGCGAACTTATCCACATTAAAATAAGTGACATTAATTTCGAGGCAGGCTTTATAACAGTAACGGGAAAAGGATCAAAGGAAAGAGTCGTTCCTGTACATGAGGCTGCCTTGTCCACAGTAAAGAAGTACATGGATGAAGCAAGGCCCGATATTTTAAAGAAGAGGACCAGTCCCTTTCTCTTTCTTGCCAAAGGCGGAAAACCCATGACCCGACAGCGTCTATGGCAATTAATTAAGAAGTATTCAAAAGAATTGTCAATAAATATATCCCCTCACACGCTCAGGCACTGTTTTGCCAGCCACCTGCTGGACGGAGGGGCGGATCTGCGGGCACTTCAGAAAATGCTGGGGCACACTGATATCTCTACGACACAGATATACACAAAAGTCACGCCCGAGCGACTCAGAAAAATTCATAAACTTCACCATCCGAGAAGTTAGAAGAGGAATGTCATCAGGAAAGCAGGCATGCCTCAATAACGTATTGAATGCGGCGAGAGCCATGTGTAATAAAGTCTCTTTCCTTCTTGTCACTATACCGAGGATCTGAAGGCCGTTCTGCAGGAGCCGCTCACAATTCGTTATTTCGACATGCCCGCTTTCCTGCAAAAATAATGTGGGTTACAAATAATGACATGGGTAAAAAATAGCTTGTCAATCAGACCTATCAAGGCTATAATGTCATCATTCCGGTAAATGTACTGTGTCGCTTGGCACAGAACACTGCATTCAAAAGGTATATTGTATTTCTTTATAAATATTATTCTGATCTCGTCAAAGGGGAGGCCACTGTATGTTACGTCAAGTACGAAAAGAAGAGCTTTATTCATGTTGCGGAACCGACGAATTACCGTTTAAAACGACGAACGATATTGCTTCTCTGTCGGAGACGATCGGACAGAAGCGCGCATTGTCTGCGCTTAAGTTCGGGCTGGACATTGACAGCCATGGATTTAATATATACATTCTTGGTGAAAGCGGTACGGGGAAGCTAACAACCATCAGGAAAATCCTGGAAGAAAAGGCCAAAAACGAATCAGTGCCCGATGACTGGTGTTATGTATATAACTTTAAAAACACCGACATCCCCCGCGCTCTCAGCCTCCCTCCCGGGACTGGAATTACCTTTCAGAAGGACATGGAAGAAATGATCACCGCTCTCCGCCAGGAAATCCCGAAGATTTTTGAATCAAAAGAATATGAAAAACAGCGGACCAAAATTCTGGAAGACTTCCAGCAGAAGCAGAAAGGGCATTTTACTGATATTGAAAAAGATGCAAAAGAAAAAGACTTTACCCTGAGAAAAACTGTCAGCGGGCTTGTGCTGGTTCCCGTAAAGAAAACGGGAGAGACCTTGAGCGAGGAGGAATACGAAAGCCTTGAACCGACGGTCAAAAAGAAGGTCGAATCCATCGGGAGGGAACTACAGGAAAAACTTGACGACGTAATCAGAATTGTAAGAGAAGAAGAAAAGAAAATCAAAGACATAATGAAAGACCTTGAGCAGCAGGCCACACTGTCGTCTGTAGGGCACAGAATCGAAGAACTGAAACATAAATATACCGACCATAAGGATGTCCCCCATTACCTGGAGCAGGTCAAAGAAGATATTCTTGAGCACCTGGCCGACTTCAAACCCCAGGAAGAGCAGGCTCAGGCACTCCCCTTTATGAAACCGGCAAAAACAGAACCGTCATTTAACAGATATTCTGTGAATCTTTTTGTCAATAACCGGGAGTTAAAGGGTGCGCCCGTTGTGATTGAAAACAATCCCACCTATTACAATCTCTTTGGCCGTGTAGAGCATAAACTGCAATACGGTGTTGCATTAACTGATTTCACCATGATTAAAGCAGGCTCCCTCCAGGAGGCAAGCGGCGGCTACATTGTAATTGATGCGATGGAGCTCCTCAAGAATATCTTCTCCTATGACGCCCTGAAAAGGACAATCAAGAACAGGGAAATAAAAATAGAAGATGTGTGGGAACAATACCGCCTGATGTCTACGGCCACAATAAAACCCCAGGCTATTCCCTTTGATGTAAAAATCGTCCTGGTCGGGAATCCCCGTCTCTACTACATGCTCTACAACCTGGATGAAGAATACAGGGAACTCTTCAAGGTAAAAGCTGACTATGAAAACCGCATGGACAGGAATGCGGAAAACATGCTCAAATACGCCAGCTTCATAAGAACCAAATGTGATGAACGTGAACTCCAGCCTTTCGACCGGGACGCGGTAGCCAGGATCATTGAACATGGATCACGGCTCGCAGAACACCAGCGGAAACTGTCCGCAAAATTCAGCGAGATTGCAGATCTCCTCAGAGAGTCCGATTACTGGGCACGTTTCAACAAGCACAGTGTTGTAAAAGCGGAAGATGTGGATAAAGCCCTCGAAGAAAAGGAATACCGCAGCAACAAGGTGGACAAAAAGATTCTCGAGGCTACTGAAGAGGGGACCATCCTTATTGACACAGAAGGCGCAGTCAACGGACAGATAAACGGACTTTCTGTTCTTGACCTCGGAGATTACCGGTTTGGGATGCCATCGAGGATAACTGCCAAAACATATGCAGGAAGGGCCGGCGTCGTAAATATTGAGAGAGAGACGAAGATGAGCGGCAAGATTCATGAAAAAGCGATCTTAATATTGACCGCCTATCTTGGAGGGAAATATGCTGTTAAACAGACGCTCAGCCTGACTGCTTCCCTGACATTTGAGCAGTTATACGGGGGGGTAGAAGGAGACAGCGCCACCTGTGCTGAGCTCTACGCACTTTTAAGCAGTATCGCGGAAGTGCCCCTGAAACAGTCTTTTGCAATTACAGGATCAATGAATCAGCATGGAGAAGTACAGCCTATCGGAGGAGTCAATGAGAAAATAGAAGGTTTTTTTGAAGTCTGCAAGCTCTCAGGCCTCAATGGTCAGCAGGGGGTTATTATTCCAAGGAGAAATTTAATGAACCTCATGCTGAAGAGCCAGATCGTTGACGCCGTTATCAGCGGAAAGTTTAAAATATATTCAATTGACCATGTGGAAGACGGCATAGAAATTCTCACCGGCATGCCTCCCGGCGAAATGAAACGTGACGGAACATATCCGAAAAACACATTCAATTTCCTTGTCGCAAAAAAACTGAAAAATCTTTCAGATGCCCTGAAAGGCGTTAAGGACAAGAAAAGCAGTAAGAGTGCCGGCAAAAAAACATCTTCCAAAAAGAAGGCAACCGCAAAGAAGAAGACAGCTGCAAAGAAAAAAACAGCTGCAAAGAAGAAAACAGCTGCAAAGAAGAAGACTGCTGC
>CALZGI010000241.1 GCA_945786855.1 Thermodesulfovibrionia bacterium
GGAGACGGAGTTCCTGATTACAAGGACAAATGCCCCGGCACACCGGCAGGCATTAAGGTTGACGCCGTCGGATGCCCTGTTCCTATCAAGGAAAAGGTATCCATTGAGTTGCGGGTTGAATTTGCCCTGAACAGCGCGGTTGTCAAAGGCGTCTATGCAGGGCACATACAGAAGGTCGCTAATTTTCTCAAGGCCTACCCGAACACCATGGCTGAAATAGCGGGACATACCGATAGTACAGGAGCGGCGAGCTATAATCTTCAACTTTCCCAGAAGAGGGCTGAAAATGTCATGAAATACTTAACTTCTCACGGCATTGACCCTTCTCGCATGAAGGCCGTAGGATTGGGTGAATCCATGCCTGTAGCCGACAACAGCACAAAGGAAGGACGGAAGAGAAACCGCCGCGTTGTTGCAGTGATATCAACGATTGTAACGAAATAAATTCAGGGAAGAGGGAAAAAGCATGGCAGGGATTACCCGGCCATGCTTTTTTTATGACTGTAGTTTTAAAGGAGTTACAGGATGAGAGAATTTCTATCGGAAGATTTAAATTCGAGTTTTATGAAAAGTTCTCCTTTCAAGTCTCCCCCTTTGGAAAAGGGGGATTAAGGGGGATTTTACGAATAATTTCTTTAAAAAATCTCCCCTGACCCCTCTCGATGCGAGTCTACGCTGAGAGTCGCTCCGACTTTGCCAAAGAGGGGAATACAGATTGAATTATCATTAATAACATTATTATTTTGATGCCCCGCCTTATAAGCGGCGAGCTTCACTCAGTTTCCGGAACTGAATACTGTTGATTGAGACAAAACCAATTTGATATACTCATGCCATGATTGTAATACCAGCAATTGATCTGAAAGATGGAAAATGTGTCAGACTTCTTCAGGGGAAGAGGGAAGAAGTGACGGTGTATTCAGACGACCCGGTTGAAATGGCCAGACAGTGGGTCGATATGGGTGCCAAGTTGCTTCATGTTGTTGATCTTGATGGCGCCTTTACAGGGGAACAGAAGAACTATGACATAATTCGGGAAATAAGAAGGTCGATACATATTCCTATAGAACTTGGCGGAGGAATCAGGAATGTGGAGAGAATAGATGCCCTTATGAACATGGGAGTGGACAGGGTCATCATTGGAACTTCTGCTGCAAAGGAGCCGGAAATGGTCAAGGAAGCCTGCAAGAAATACCCTGGGAAGGTTGTTGTCGGTATCGATGCAAAAGACGGCAAGGTTGCGGTCAAAGGGTGGGTCGAAGTCACTGAATTTGAGGCTATTGCATTCGCACATACGATGGAGTCTTTTGGAGCTGCAGGCATTATTTATACAGATATATCAAGGGACGGCATGCTGACGGGGCCTAATGTTGAAGCCATGGCTAAAATGGTAAAGGCAGTGGATATCCCGGTTATAGCATCAGGCGGGGTATCTCGTTTAGATGATATTAAAAGCCTTTTGAAAATAGAGAACTTATGGGGAGTAATCACCGGAAAGGCCCTTTACTCGGGGGCGCTGGACCTGAAACAGGCAATTGAAATAGCAAAAGGAGCGGAATAGTGCTGGCGAAGAGAATAATCCCCTGTCTGGACGTAAGAGATGGCAGGGTTGTAAAGGGAGTAAATTTTCAGAACCTCACCGATGCCGGGGACCCTGTGGAGAACGCAAAGTTTTATGACGAACAGGGGGCGGATGAACTTGTGTTTCTTGATGTAACTGCTTCCCATGAGAAGAGGAAAATTATCCTTGACGTAGTAGCGAGGACTGCTGATGATGTTTTCATGCCCCTGACAGTCGGAGGGGGCATTAAGACGCTGGATGATATCAGGGACCTTTTAAATGCCGGATGCGACAAAGTCTCCATAAATACAACGGCTGTGCGTGATCCCTATTTCATAAGGCAGGCATCTGAGCGCTTCGGAAGTCAGTGCATAGTTGTGGCAGTTGATGCAAAAAGGATAAGGGCAGATATGACCTATGAGATCGATGAAAAATGGATTAATGATCCGTTCCTCAATGAAGCCAAACTTCAGATCCCGTCAAATGGAGAGCCTGTTTACGCATTGTCGACCCATGGCGGCCGGAAAATGCGGCGACTCGATGCAGTGAAGTGGTCAAAAAAAATGGAGCAGCTGGGCGCCGGTGAAATATTGCTTACGAGCATGGACAGAGACGGAACAAAGGACGGATACGATATTCCATTGACAAAGGCAATTGCCGAGGCCGTTACCATTCCAGTAGTTGCTTCAGGAGGGGTAGGGACCCTTGAACACTTAAGGGAAGGTCTTGTGGACGCGAAAGCTGACGCCGCCCTGGCAGCATCAATTTTTCATTACAGGGAATACTCCGTTCGTGAGACGAAGGAGTATTTGAAGTCAAAGGGAGTACCTGTTCGGCTATAAGCATCCTATCTTAGGAATCGGTTCTCCCTCTTCCATTGGGTCTCATGTCTGGGGTCAAACCTTCATTAATTAATTTTCAAGATTAATATTATTCATAAATTATTTTATAAATGAATAATGAAGGTTTGACCCCATGGATGACCCCAGACAACTATCGGATCTGAAGAAATCCTGGAATTAATAATAACTGTCAAAAGGTTACTTCTATTCCAGTTAGTTGGACGCATTCATAACGCTGGAATAGTCTCTGCGCATGTGGACTTTCAGTCAGTTGAACACCTTCATCGATCATGAATTACGCAAGAACTGGCGGCTTTTTCTTTTCTATTCGATAATGATCCAGGAATTCTTCATCGGCGGGTTTTACCTGAACATATGTCTTTTTCCCGCCCGTTGTAATGGCAACACTTATCTCATCCATGTGTTTTGCATCGGAATATCGGGCGCAGATCGATGCTGCAACTGACACAGCTTCAGGTGTATGATTGCCGAGTAGTGTCGTTGTGGGGCTGCCATGTCCTTCGACTTTCAAAATAAGATCATCGGGATCAAGCATTGATCGGATTGCATTGTTTTCATCTTTATTTCTTCCCACCACAATCTTACATGCCGGCGAAAATCTGAAATGTCTGCCCACCCGCAAAAAGTTGATGTCTTTATAATCGGGGTCTTTGTTGTGCTCCAGGAGGTCTTCCAGGCGATATGAGTAATTCGGTTCTGTCAGCAGACAGCCTCCGGCAGGAGAAGGGTACTCAGTCAGTCCGAATTCCTCGGCAAGGGCCATTTGAGGCTTTCTTGTGCGTCCATTAATATCATACATTAAGTCCCTCTGAATGAGGCCTTTCTCTTCGGGAACTGTTACCGGCAGCAGTTTGGCACAGAGAGGCCGTACCACAAGACCTCTGACATCAGCCGCTTTGTCAATAAGGGGGAAACAGTTCTTTCTCTGGCTCATCGGCCTCTGCCCGAGGACTTCCCCGGTAACTATAAATTGAGCCCCGATCATATTCATAAAATCTTTTGCTTCCTTCAGCATGAGAATCCTGCAATCAACACAGGGATTCATGTTTTTTCCATGGCCATGCTTTGGTTTTTTGACTATATCCAGGAACTTACTTGATAAATGTGAAAGTTTCACTTTAAACCCGAATTTGACTGAAGCGGCAAAAGGGTCTTTTGAACAGGAGGACTTGTCACTGATATCACAGCCGAAATGGTTCATAAACGTTATTGCTGTAACCTCGATTCCCTGCTTCTGCATAGCGAGGATGGCGAGGGTGCTGTCCAGTCCTCCTGAATA
>CALZGI010000242.1 GCA_945786855.1 Thermodesulfovibrionia bacterium
CAGCCGTGGATCGAAATCTTCAGTGAACTGCGGAGCGCTTTTGACGAACTTGCCAATGAATCTGCCGCTCCGGAATCAATATCTTTCTAATGATGAACGGCGAACATCGAACATTCAACGTCCAACATCGAATGGTGAATGGAGAAAGATGAAGAAACAGAAGAATCAGTTAAGATGTTTGTTGCGAGTATCAAAACGGCTGGAAGGAACAGAAACGGGTGTTGAATGTTCGGTATTGGATGTTTGCTTTTCATTCGACATTGGACGTTCGATGGTCGACGTTCATCTTTCTAAACACGGAGTGCATCTGGAGGCAGGGCCTCTGTTGAAGAGAATGTTGCTGGAGGATTTGACCTGAACGGGCATTCAAGGGGTGATGCAGCTGCTACCTGTTTTTCCCTTGCATAGTCTCCTGCTCTTTGATCAGTGCATCAACCTGCTTGACTTCCCTGCTCCCGGGCCCGAATATTTTTTCCCGTATCCCCCGGGCCCTCTTATAGAGGGGCGTTGCCTTTTCAAACTGACCTGCGAGGGTATAGGCGAAGGCCATGTTTAAAATCGGATCAATCAGGTGTTCTTTGTAGGCATGAGCCTTATCTAGTTCCTCTATTGCCCGGGTGCATACTTTTTCCACGAGTGCTATATCCCCGTTTATCAGTGAATTGCGCGCTTCCAGGTTGCACGTCTTTTTGAGGCTTTTTTCCTGGGCAGATAAGGGATTAACCGGTTCGGAATCAGAGGCACCTGTTATTGCAGAATGAAGACTGACGCAGAAAAAAACAATCACATATATATATTTCATCCAATTCTCCTTTGACGCTCAAATGACATGTTTCATTGCAATACAGGTCTTTATGATAATAACAGGTAAAACGCTGTCTTGACAATGACGGAAATTTTGTCAGGAAGCATCTGCTTTGTTGACGCGAATTGAGTTTTGCATCATAATGATTACAAAGGACCCTTTGAATGAAATATTTACCTTCTCAACTGATCTACTTTTTCCATAATAAGACAATGAAGAAGAATTTGTGGAACCTGAGCAAGTTCATGGCTGTTATAGCAGCAGCCATAACTCTTTACAGTATTATTTTCCATTTTATTATGGAATATGAGGGGAGGCAGTATTCGTGGATTACAGGCTTTTACTGGACGTTGACTGTCATGTCAACACTCGGCTTCGGTGATATAACATTTTCAAGCGATCCCGGTTTCATCTTTTCGATGATCGTTCTTTTGTCGGGCATCATTTTCCTTTTGATCATGCTCCCCTTTACCTTTATCCGGTTTTTTTATGCGCCCTGGCTTGAGTCGCAGGCCCAGTCACGTACCCCGCGGGAATTGCCTGAAGGCACGGAAAAGCACATAATCATGACAAACTATGAGCCTATTGCAATGAGCCTCATAAATAAATTGATTCAATATGATTTTCAATACGTTGTCGCTGTTCAGGACACGCAGGCTGCCTCTGAGCTTCTGGACATGAATGTGAAGGTTGTCATTGGAGATCTTGACAATCCTGAAACATACCGGCAGCTGCGGGTAGAAAAGGCTGCTCTCGTTTTTGTGAATAATGATGATATGCTGAATACCAACATTATTGCTACCATACGTGAAGTCTCGGAATCTGTTCCCGTCATTACCATTGCAGATGCATTCGATTCCATTGATATTCTGGAACTTGCCGGCGCGACGCAGGTCTTTCAATTTACCAGGATGCTGGGCGTTACGATGGCGCAGCATGCCCTTGGTGTTTCTGCACAGGCCAATATAGTCGGTTCTCTCGGTGGTGTCCACATCGCTGAAGCCTATGCGGCCCATACCCCCTATGAAGGGAAGGAACTCGTAAAGAGCGGCCTTCGTGAGAAAACAGGTGTTATCGTCGTCGGAATATGGCAGAGGGGGAAATTAGAGATTCCAAGACCGCACACGGTCATTCATCCTAACTCTATCCTTCTGCTTGCAGGATCGAAAGAGCACTTCAGAAAGTACGATACGTTTGTGGGCAGTTCCCGATCCTATGCAGTTCCTGTTGTGATATTGGGAGGGGGCCGGGTGGGACAGGCCGCTGCCGACGCGCTGGAAGGACTTGGAGTTGATTACCGGGTTGTGGAAAAGAACAGAACTTTAATAAAAGACAGGAATAAATATATCCTTGGAGATGCAGCCGATATTCATACACTGGAACGTGCCGGAATTTCTGCAGAATCTACCTCTGTGCTTATCACTACACACGATGATGACATGAATATATACCTGACAATCTACTGCAGGGAATTAAGACCCGATATACAGGTTATCAGCAGGGCCATCCGGGACAGAAACATCAGTAAACTTTATTCTGTAGGGGCGGACATTGTCATGTCATATGCTTCCATGGGGGCAAATAATATTATTAACATTCTCAAACCCGACGAAATCCTGATGCTGGCCGAAGGCTTAAATGTTTTCAAGGCACTGGTTCCTTTTTCTTTTACAGGGAAAACACTTGCTGAAAACCAGATAAGAAGAAAGACGGGGTGTAATGTCATTGCAATTCGTACCGGCGATTCTTTTAACATAAATCCTGATCCGGATGTTCAGTTAAAGAAGGACGAGGAGTTGATTCTTATCGGCACCGCGGAGGCGGAAAGAGAATTTATGGATGTCTTTTCCTGAGAAGAGACAGTAATAAATGGGTCAGGCTTAGATATTAAAGGGGCGTACCGAAATATGCCCCCGAACATAGTTACAGGCTGATGGCCTGATCAAAAGGCTGGAACGAACTGCCGGGAGAAAGATCAGGTTCTTCACGGTCTTCCATGCAGAGACGGTCGGAAAGCCAGAGAGATGCCAGGCGGTAGTCATCGGAACCGCGGGATATGCGAGAAGAAAGAATTACAGGTTTCCCGCGTCCTGGCGCTTCTGCGAGCGAAACATTTTCATGAATGATGGGAGACACTTTCCCGGGAAACATTTCCCCGAGTCTGTCCATTATTTCCCAGTGAATTCTGCGACGGGGGTGCGCCCGGCAGGGAATTATCGCTTTCATATCGAGATCGGCGTTCCGTGACTTGACCGAATCAATTGTTGCGGCCATCTGCTTTAATCCGTTCAGCCCCAGAAAAGATGCCTCGACAGGAACAAGTACATCATGACTTGCCATCAGCGCAGACATGGTAAGTACATCAAGGCTGGGAGGGCAATCGATTACGATACAGTCCCAGTCTCCCGGTGTCTGCCTGAGGCAGCTGGTGAAAACCTCATCTCCAGGTCCGTCGGTGAATACCTGCCTGGCTGTTGCAAGCTCGGGTCCCGCAGGCACAAGGTCCATGCCGGGAACATTTGTAGGAACCACCGGCAGTGCAACTATATTTTGCAGCGCATCCCTCAGCTCATTTCCGCTATTTTCTATTCCGACACTCAGACTGGCGCTTCCCTGAGGGTCCATGTCGATAAGAAGTACTTTTTTGCCTGATTCTCCCCAGCACGCAGCCAGATTTACAGCTGTGGTTGTTTTCCCGACTCCGCCCTTTAGGTTTACTACCGCAATCACCTGTTTCATAAATCCTGTTTCCCTCCCCCTGTTATCTTGATATGGATTTAATTAAGTGTGGCTTTGAGATGTGATGTACAATCAGCAGTCTCTCTTTAATGCAGACTGTAATCTATAATTTTTTTTATGAATTGTCAACTGAGGTCCCGATTTCAAATGATTATTCAGATTAAAACGATTACTTGTCGATTCAGGATTGACTTGGTGAACAGGGGAAGGGTATTCTTTTGAAATGAGTAAAATTGCTGCAACGAATAGAAAAGCCTATCACGATTATCACATTCACGAGACCTGTGAAGCGGGTATTTCACTTCTCGGCACAGAAGTAAAGTCGTTGAGAGAGGGGCGGGTAAACCTGAAAGACAGCTACGCAATAATCAAGGACGGAGAAGCTTTTTTGCTGAACTGCCATATAAGCCCCTACAGTCATGGCAATATTCAAAATCATGATCCCCTGAGGACAAGAAAGCTCCTTCTTCATAAAAAAGAAATTGGCAAATTGCTGGGCAGGACCAGTCAGCAGGGGCTGACGATTGTTCCACTCAAGATTTATTTCAAGAACGGGAAGGCAAAAGTAGAGATCGGACTTGCTAAAGGAAAGAGGCAGTATGAAAAAAGAGAAAGCACAAAGGAGAAGGAAGCCAAAAGGGAGATTGAAAGGCACATGAAAAGTAGGGGCAATTCATGACGGAGCGACCCTTAGCGGAGACCCTCTTCGGGAATTGTCCCTACAGGCAATGCCAATTTACTTGTTTGTTAAGGCCACCAACCCTGGCAGGTCTTTGCCTTCAAGAAGTTCCAGTGCTGCACCGCCTCCGGTTGAAATAAACGAGATGCTTTCCGATACGCCAGCTCTGCTGACGGCAAGGTCCGTATCGCCTCCCCCTACAATAGTCAACGCATAGGCATCTGCAACGGAATGGGCGATTGCAAAGGTCCCCCGTGAAAATGCGTCTACTTCAAAAACACCCATGGGGCCGTTCCATAAAATCGTTTTTGCGCTCTCCAGCGCTTCGGAAAAAAGCTTGACCGATGCCGGACCGATATCGACTGCTTTCCACCCATTGGGCATTTCCTGGGAAGTGACAAGTTTTGTCTCGGCGGCAGGTTCTATGCTCTGTGCGATAACGCAATCGACGGGGAGATAAAATTTTATCCCCTTTGCCACAACTCCCTCCCTGATTTCATTGGCGAGGCCGAGCATGTCTTCTTCAACGAGTGAATCACCGACGTTGTATCCTTCCGCCTTTAAAAAGGTATATGCCATCCCTCCCCCGACAATAACCTTGTCTACCTTGTCTTCAAGGTTTTTGATAACGTCGATCTTTCCCGATACTTTGGCACCGCCCAATATGGCCACAAAGGGTCTGACAGGATTGTTCACTACTCCCTGCAAGTACTCTATTTCCTTCTGAAGAAGGAATCCTGCTGCGGACGGGAGGAATTTCGTGATCCCGACGATTGATGCGTGACTTCTATGGGCTGCCCCGAAAGCATCATTTACATAAACATCAGCAAGCCCGGCCAGGGACTTGCTGAATGCTTCATCATTCTTTTCCTCTTCGTTGTGAAATCGCAGGTTTTCAAGAAGGATAATATCTCCAGGAGCCATTTTGCTGACCGCTTCATCAACTTTGGGGCCCACACAGTCCGGGAGAAAAAGGACTTCTTTTTTTATCAGCCGCTGAAGCCTCCTCGCCACAGAGGCAAGACTGTATCTTTTGTCAGGCTTGCCTTTCGGTCTCCCGAGATGGGAACTGAGGATTACTTTGCTCCCTTCGTCAATTGCATAATTTATTGTTGGAAGAGCGGAACGAATTCTCCTGTCATCGGTGATGTTGAGATTTTCATCCAGGGGTAAATTGAAATCAACGCGTACGAAAACCCTCTTGCCCCTGATATCAAGATCTTTAATCGAGAGCTTGTTCCAGACGCCTTTGATTGGTAATGAATGACTCTCTTCCATAATTATTACCTTTTGCTGTCGATAAAAAGCATTAAATCCTTAAGGCGGGTGCTGTAGCCCCACTCATTATCATACCACGACAGAACCTTCACCATGTTTCCTTCCAGTACTTTGGTGAGAGGTGCATCGAATATTGATGAGTGTGGATTTCCGTTCAGATCTATTGAAACAAGCGGGCCTTCGGAGTATTGCAGTATTCCTTTCAGCGGGCCTTCAGCCGCCTCTTTGATGACAGCATTAATCGCTTCAGCTGTTGCCTCTTTATCGAGCTCTGCAACGAGGTCTACTACAGAGACATTGGGGGCAGGCACTCTGATTGCCATTCCGTCAAGTTTGCCTTTCAGGTGCGGCAGAACAAGGCCAACAGCCCGGGCAGCTCCTGTAGTGGTCGGTATCATTGAGAGTGCAGCAGCCCGTGCTCTTCTGAGGTCCTTGTGAGGAAGGTCAAGTATGCGCTGGTCATTCGTGTAAGAATGGATTGTCGTCATGAGTCCCCGTTTTATGGTGAAGTGCTTGTCAATGACTTTGGCCATCGGCGCAAGGCAGTTAGTTGTACAGGATGCGTTTGATATGATTTTGTGCTTTTCTATATCAAGAATTTCTTCATTTACTCCCATACATACCGTAGCATCAGGCTCTTTCGCAGGAGCTGATATGGTAACCCAGCGTGCTCCTGCCGCAAGATGTTTTGATGCACCTTCTCTGTCAAAAAAATGTCCCGTCGATTCAAGGACAATGTCAACCTTCAGGTCTTTCCAGGGAAGCTGGGCGGGATCTTTCATTGCCGTCACTCTTATTTCTTTGCCATTGACGACAATGCTGTTGTCTCTGGCTTCTACATCAGCGTTGAAAATTCCGTGCACAGAGTCGAACTTTAAAAGATGTGCCAATGTCTTTGCATCGGTTAAATCGTTTATTCCTACAACCTCAATTGAGTCTTCCCCGAGGCATGTCCTGAAAAAATTCCGTCCAATCCTTCCAAATCCGTTAATAGCAACACGTAAAGCCATAGTTTCCTCCTTGTGGTGAATGAATTATATCAACCTTTACTAATCTCTGATTTATTATTTAGACTTCCATTACCTCTTCTTCTTTTTGTGCAACTGTTTCATCCACTTTTTTTATGTGTGAATCAGTCATCTTCTGGATTTCTTCTATCGAGCGTTTGGTCTCATCTTCGCTTACATGTTCTTCTTTCTCGATTTTTTTCATTTCCTCATTGCCATCACGCCGGATGTTTCTCAGGGCAATTTTTGCGTCTTCCCCTCTTTTGTGGACCTGTTTTACTATTTCTTTTCTCCGTTCCTCGGTTAGCTGGGGAATTCCGATTCTGATGATTTTCCCGTCATTGTTCGGATTCAGCCCGAGGTCAGCTTTCTGGATAGCTTTTTCGATGTCAGGTATAGTCTTGGGATCCCATGGCTGGATAGTAATCAATCTGCTTTCAGGGACACTTAATGTCGCAACATGGCTCAGCGGAGTGGGTGTCCCGAAATAGTCAACCATGATCCCGTCGAAGATTGCCAGAGACGCTCTGCCGGTCCTTATGCCTGCAAGATCTTTTTTCAGGGCATCAATCGCTTTTTCCATTCTCTCATTCATTCTCTTTTTTGCTTCTGTCTGCATGAGAACTTATTCCCCCTTTACCATGGTCCCGATATTTTGGCCCAGCAGGACTTTTTTAATATTGCCTTTCTTCATGAGGCTGAATACTGCGATTGGCAAATTATTATCCATACACAGTGAAATAGCAGTGGAATCCATAACTTTGAGTCTCTTTTGAAGGACATCAATGTAGCTTATTTCCTTGAATTTTTTGGCCTTCGGGTTCTTAACGGGATCACTGCTGTAAACGCCTTCCACTTTTGTCGCCTTGAGTATGATATCGGACCCGATTTCCGCTGCCCGCAATGATGCCGCCGTATCGGTCGTAAAATAAGGATTTCCTGTGCCACAGGCAAATATGACAAATCTGCCTTTTTCGAGGTGTCTGACAGCTCTTCTCCGGATATAGGGCTCTGCAAGCTCACGCATTTCTATGGCTGACAGAACTCTGGTCGGCATGCCGTTTATCTCGAGGGCGTTCTGGAGGGCAAGGGCATTGAGTGCGGTTGCAAGCATTCCCATATAATCCGCAGCAGTCCTCTCCATCCCTTCGGCGCTCGCCTCAAGCCCGCGAAAAATATTGCCTCCGCCGATAACGATAGCGATCTGAATCCCCATTTTTGAAATGCCCTTCAGCTCATTCGCTATAAATTGAACGACTTTCTGGTCAATTCCAAACTGCCTGTCACCCATGAGGGCTTCGCCGCTCAATTTTAACAGGACTCTTTTGTATTTTGATTTTCGGGTCTTCATGTTACCAGCAAACAAAGCCGTTTCTTGATCAGGTCATGAACATGTCTCAATCCCTGGTGATCACATCAATTCTGCAACGCCTGTAAACTGTTCCGCACAGTTCTGATCTTAGCTTATTTTCTCTCCAAGCTGAAACCTGACAAAACGTTTAATCACTATATTCTCTCCAAGCTTGGCAACTTTATCGACAATCAGGTCTTTGATTTTTTTCTTTCCATCGGGATCCTTAACAAAGACCTGATCCAAAAGGCATGTGTCAATGTAATATTTTTCGAGCTTGCCCTCTATGATTTTTTCAACAACCTGGGGAGGTTTGTTTTCTACCTGGGTTGCATAAATGGCTTTTTCTTTTTCTATCACATCAGACGGGATGTCCTCTCTCTGAACATACACAGGGTTTGCTGCTGCGATATGCATGGAGATGTCTTTCACAAGATCCTTGTAGTCGTCTGTTTTTGCCACGAAGTCGGTCTCGCAATTTATTTCTACGAGAACTCCTATTTTCCCCATATGGATATAGGAGCCGATTAAGCCGTCTGAAGCCTCTCTCGAAGCTTTTTTAGCTGCCAGGGCCAGGCCTTTCTGCCTCAGAATATCCAGGGCTTTGTCCAGGTCTCCAGCGGCCTCGGTAAGAGCCTTCTTGCAGTCCATCATTCCTACGCCAGTCTGTTCCCGTAATTCTTTTATGTCTCCTGCGGTAATACTCATCCTGATACTTCCTCCTTCTCGTCCTTTTCTTGTGCCTGCTTTTCCTCTGCTATCTTTTCTTCGATAGCTTTTTTCTCGGCAGCTTCTTCCTTGGTCTTGTTCAAAATACTTTTCCCTTCAAGAACCGCATCAGACATTTTTGATGTGACAAGCCGGATTGACCTGATCGCATCATCATTGCCGGGAACCACGTAATCTATGTCATCGGGATCACAGTTCGTATCTACAAGAGCTACGATGGGTATGGAGAGTTTCATTGCCTCTGCAACCGCGATAGACTCTTTCTTGGGATCGATTATTATAATTGCCCCGGGTAAGGCACTCATGTCTTTTACTCCGCTCAAGTTTTTCTCAAGGCGCTGTCTCTCAGTTTCATACTTTGCCACTTCCTTCTTGGTAAGGAGTTCGTAGGTTCCGTCCTCATTCATCTTTTCGATTTTCTTCAGTTTTTCTATTCCCTGCTTTACTGTCTTGAAATTCGTCAGCATACCTCCAAGCCAGCGCTGGTTGACGAAATACGACCCGGATCTTTGTGTTTCCTCAATTATCACATCCTGCGCCTGTTTTTTCGTTCCTACAAAAAGGACTGACTCCCCCCGGGCAGCCAGATCTTTTACGAAATTGTAGGCGACTTCGAACATCTTGACTGTTTTCTGCAGATCGATAATGTAAATTCCATTACGCTGTCCGAAAATATACCTTTTCATTTTGGGATTCCAGCGTTTGACCTGATGTCCGAAATGTACACCGGCCTCCAAGAGTTCCTTCATTGTTACTACCATGCATACCTCCTCAGTTTTTCCTCCGTCCTTTCTCTCTGAATACCACGACTTACGGGCACTGATAGAGAGAAGATTAGATGGACGTGTGTATTCGTGAAGATCAATCTTCTGACTTCAAGTAACACTAAGACTATCATAACTCAAGGCGGCATTGCAATAAAATTTAACTTTAGGACAAATGAACTTCCGGCAAACCGGGGGAGAATCAGAAATGTCCTGTTTGATTCCTTAAGAAACGGCGTAATATCATGTGGAGAGGAAAGGCGGGCAGATACAAACGAATTCTTCTTCGCTGACCAGGAAGAGTGCTATAATAGACTGGAAATTTCTTTCACGTGACCATGTCAAGAAAAGGAGGAACAAATGATGCCCGGAACATTAAGGGTTTTGATCGTCGTTTTTGCCGTTGTCTTTTCCCTGGCTGTATCAGCCTGTACGGGGAATCAGGCTGAAGATCTGTTTAAGACTGCAGAGTTTGAGGAACTGCAGAATAACCGGGACCACGCAAAAAAGCTGTATGAGGATATTTTAAAGAGATACCCCCAGAGCGGGTATGCACAAAAAGCGGAAGCAAAGCTCTCTGAATTAAATAATTCCGACAACGGTGACTAAAGAGCTGATATATACATCATAAAGGATTATTGTTTTCCGCGATTGCGCCTAAAGATATGTTTTCTTTTATGGCGAAAATAGCCCCGATAACAACGGTGACTCCCATAACGACAAGCCAGGAAACTATCCCGTAGCTTAGAGCGGTTGCTTTCTGAATACCGAATATTCCGTGCAATGCTGTCACACAGCCCAAATGATATGATCCAAGAAACCCCGGGGTAGGAGCTACGGTGATAAAGATTGCCACTGTCAGGCAGAGCACTATCATTGAAGAAAGAAGGGGGAGTTTTGTATGTATGCCAAAAGCGAGATACAGGGGGTAATTGGTCAGGACAAATGTCCCCCAGATGAGAACTGACAGGATTGCTGCCACTGTGAATCCTTGCCTGTCTCTGATTATCCGGAGTCCCCCGGTGAAAGAGGCCGTTAATTCGAAAACTTTCTCCTTCCATGTTTGAGGAAAGGGTGTAACGAGGAACCCTATTATCTTTATGGCCAAGTCATTTCTGAATTGAAGGAGTGCTGAAAAGAGGAATATAAACAGGCATAGTGAAAAACTGACCATCCCGAAAAGCTTCACTTTGCCAAGAAGTTCATACTCACCGGCGGGGTCCCCCGACACAAATGCCTGTGGCATAAAAAGCAGCGCTATTACCAGCAGGAGCAATACCAGTGTTAAATCAAAGAGCCGCTCAATAAAGATAGTCGCAAATGACGCGCTGAAGCTGATATTTTCCTTCTTGCTGAGCAGATAAGCCCTCACAAATTCTCCTGCCCGTGCCGGCAGCATATTGGCCATAAATCCTACCATTAAAGGTGAATAGAGGCGCCTGGTTTTGACTTCCTTGACAGGGCGGATAAAGTACCGCCAGCGGATGGCCCTGAAGAGGTAGCTGACTATGACGAGCAATACCGCGGGAATAAGATAAAAAGGTTGAACCGAGAAAAGAGCGTTCCCGAGATCGGCAATCTTTACCCCTTTGAACGCATAGAGCAGGGACAGGCAGATGATGGTGATGCCAATGATCAGATGAACGTGTTTCTTGTTGATATATTTTCCTTGTTAACAGCTGTTTGATTGAACGTTTACTCTTGTCACTGGTCCGGGGAACAGACTGAAGATTATTTGACCTGCTCTTTGCCCGAGGCCAGATCCATGAAAGAGATGTTGTCTTTTAATATGAAGAGCAGCCCCGAAATAATAATAAACCCCATGGCTACCAGCCATGCAATAATTCCATAACTTGCCGCAATAGCCTCGGAAATGCCAAAGATCTCATGAAGAGCGACAACGCAGGCCAGGTGAAAAGATCCCATGAATGCAGGAGTGGGAAAGAGAGAAATGAAGATTCCAATTGTGAGGCTGACAATAAGGACCGCGGCAACTACCGGCAGTTGAGATTCTATACCGAACGCTAAAATAATAGGGTAGTAGGTAGCTATCATTGCCGCCCAGACACACAGAGACAGCAAAAGTGACGCAACAAATCCACGGACGTCTTTCAAAATTTTCAGCCCGTCAGTAAATGAATGGACCATGCCCGTTATCTTCTCTCCCCACTTGAGCGGGAATGGTTTGATACAGATTTCCACGATTTTCATGGCCCAGTTATTTTTATACTGGAGCAGTATAAAGAACAGTATAAGTGCTGTGGCAAGGGCAAAACTGGACCAACCAAAGCTTTTCATAAGGAACATAAGATTGTGATTCCCTCCGGAACTGCCCTGTGCCAGCGTATCTGAGCTGAATATCAGTACGCCGATCAACAGAGAAAGAAAGAGAAGGAGATCAAAAAGTCTTTCCACGACTATTGTGGCAAAGGATGCACTGAAAGTGATATTTTCCTGCTTGCCGAGAAGGTATGCCCTGATGAATTCTCCTGCCCGTGCAGGTAAAACGTTGCCCATGAAGCCGACCATTAAGGGAGAGAAAAGATGGGATGTCTTCACATCTTTGACCGAGCTGATAAGGTAACGCCAGCGCAGTGCCCTGAAATAAAAAGTAAGCGCAACAAGCAGAACCGCCGGGAGCAAATAAATATACTGCACGGACTTGAGGGCTTTCCCCAGGTCTTCAAGAGACACGTTTTTAAAGGCAATATAGGAAAATATGATGACTATGAAGAGGCCAATGAGAAGGTTGAGAAGTTTTTTATTCATATGAAGTAGAGACAGCTTTCTATTATAACTGTAAAGTCGATTGGCAATCAAGTGAGGGACGGTTTTGACTATACTTTTATGGTATCCGCCTGATCAATTATGTCGACTATTTTATCCACAATCATTTTAACAGCCTTTTTCCCCTTTTCAATACTTGCTTTCCCGGGGTTTCCCCACACTCCGCTCCGCCAGTATCTGACCTTGTCTTTGACAACAAAGGGCCTCGGCAGTTTGGGGTAATCTTCTTTTGACCGCCCCTTGACAAGCTCCGGCGCCAGGGCGAGCACGAGTGATGTCTCGATCTCTCCGGCATGCGAATCATTCGGGGTGTCAGCAAGGTCTGCCAGTTCCCGGTAAAGCACGTCGTAGGGGCAGAGAACCGCGATTTTGATTCCGGCAAGTTCATCGGTCAGCTTCTCTGCAGCCTCTTTCATGGCAGACGAGTGAAGCCCCCCGCCATGGCCGGTTATGAGAAAGATGGTCCGAAGACCCTTCTCATAGGAGTCTTTCACAATATCGTATGTCAGCCTTCTGAGAGTTGCCGGAGTAATACCAATGGTGCCTGGATGACGGCTGGTTGTTGTGCATACCCCGTAATAAACGGGAGGCGCCAGAAAGACTTTCCTCTTTTGAACGACCTTTTTTAAAATTTCGTTTATTATCAGGGTATCCGTATTTAAGGGAAGGTGGTTCCCGTGTTCTTCCACCGTGCCAAACGGGACAATTAAGGTTTTGGTTTTTTTCAGGTGCTTTTTAAATTCAGCCATGGTTATATTTTCAAGGATCATGGGTCACCTCCGGAAATAGGTGCAATAAATACTGCAGATATTGCTCAACAAGATAATTAACTCGATGAATTATTGACATACTATGCATAGAGCTTTAAATAATATCGTTCATACTGGATTGGTTTATATTGCGTCTAAGGTATCGAAAATTATCTTATTTCGCAACACCTGCAGTATTTATTGTATATGATGGGTGTGTAAATACACCGCATTGTTGCTGTATTATACAGGAAAATATGAAGTCTACAAAACACAAAATATAGAGTATACTTTAGATATAAATCAGACCATATGAAAAGAGGTGAAGCTCTATGAAGACATTGAAAGCTGAAAGGAAGACAAACTTCTCCCGAACCTGGGAGGAGGAGAGCGGTCTGCTCAATTTTCTTTCATCGGTACATTCAGAAGTGGATAAGTTCAATTCTCAGTTTGAGTTTGGAATACATTTTATGCCTGCTGTCCCCAAAGACATTGACGGAGATGGAGAACTTCCCCCAAAGGTGGGATTCATTGTGGAGCGAAAAAACCCTCTGCTCCCGGAATTAACGTACTGCCTGTACTCGCTCTTGAAGGAGAGAGATCTTTGCGGATACATCGGCATGTATAAAGAGGGCAGCCTGAAGACATTCAGGGAACTGAAACCCATAAAAGACTTTCATCAAGGGACATCAGCCCTCTATGAGTGGATGAGGCAATTGGTGCGGGCGTCCTGCGAAAAGGTCATGCTGTAAAGCCGGGAAAGCTCTCTTGTTAAACTCATTGTTACACATTCATTAGCTGCACATGAAAGTCATTATTTTAGGAAGTGGAACCTGTGTCCCCTCTTTGAACAGAAACGCGCCGGGCTATTACCTGGAAGCTGAGGGCTGCAGGGTGCTTGTTGACTGCGGAAGCGGCACTCTTCTTCAGCTTGAAAAAGCAGGGATGAGCTATAAGGACATTGATGCTGTTTTTATAACCCACGCACATCCCGACCATTTTGCCGACCTCCTGCCACTGATCCATGCATTGCTCGTCGGACATGAAATGAAAAGAAAAAAGGACCTCTCTCTCTTTTGCGCGAAAGAGTTCCTGGAATACTATGAAAAGGCAATCGCTCCTCTTCTGTGGATGTCAGAGGAATTTTCTATTATTGCGAAAGAAGCATCGGACGAGATCAGTTTTGGCCCCTTTCACATTTTTTCTGCCGGGACTGTTCATTCATCAGACAGTCTTTCCTACAGGTTTGAAAACGGGGGGAAGTCTGTCGTGTTTACCGGTGATGCCGA
Source organism: Thermodesulfovibrionia bacterium (assembly GCA_945786855.1). GTDB lineage: Bacteria > Nitrospirota > Thermodesulfovibrionia > UBA6902 > UBA6902 > CALZGI01. Next base: position 14,178 of record CALZGI010000242.1, read on the forward strand.
TTACGATCCACGTTTAATCGCCCATGCTCATCAGGCTGACCTCCTGATTGCCGACTGTTCTTTCCCGGACTCTATGAAGGCGAAGGGACATTTGAGCGCAAAGGAGTGCGGCATGGTTGCCCGGGAGGCAGAGGTGAAAAAACTGGTCCTCTCCCATCTCTATCCGTCGGGTTCTCCCGATTCTGAAAGAGTGAATGAGAGCGGCGAAATTTATAAAGGGAATATTCTCCTGGCGGAGGACCTGATGGAGATTGTCCTATGATATTTTGTTGGGAGGACAGAGGAGGGCGGATTTTAAAAATTCATAATTCGATAAGACATTGAACTGTTTGTTTCATGTAGTGCCTATATTTATTGCTGATCAAATATCACTTATGCTGTTTCAGGGCTGCGCTGAATGTATCGAGATGACTTTTTGAAATTCGCCCTCCTCTGTCCTGGGTGCAGAAACTGGTTAAGATATCACATTGATCAATAGTATTGGCGAGGAAAAAGATATAAAAAGATATTAAGAAAGGTTCGGCACCATGAAAATATTTTACTCTCCGAAATGTCTGGACTACTCTCAACCTGGACACCCTGAGGCGCCTTCCCGTGCGCGGGGCACCTACGAATACCTGGAATCGAAAGGGTACGAGTTCAGCTCACCACAGCCCTGCACTGATGAAGATGTCCTTCGTGTCCACACGCAGGACTTGCTTGAGAGTGTAAAGGAGGGGAGTTTTCTCGACTTCGATACCCCTGTTTATCAGGGGATATATGAAATTGCGCAACTCTCCGCTGGCGCAGCAATTGATGCAGCGATGCATTGCCTGGCCGAAGGGGAACCTGCTTTTGCACTCATGCGTCCTCCGGGGCATCACGCCACGAGAAGTGTCCTCGGCGGATTCTGTTACTTCAATAATATTGCCATTGCATCAGCAAAGGCAAAAGAGAAAATCGGGAAAGTGGCGATCGTGGATTTTGACTGTCATCACGGCAACGGCACAGAAGACATCGTCCTCGGAAAAAAAGATTTCCTGTATCTGTCGCTTCATCAAAGTCCGCTCTATCCCGGGACAGGGCAGAGGAGCAGGGACAACTGCCTCAATTATCCTCTTGGAGCGCAGACAAGTCCCGATGAATACCTGTTGGCGCTTGGAGAAGGATTAAAGGAGGTTGGACGTTTCAATCCCGACGTACTTGCTGTATCAGCCGGATTTGACTCGTACAGGCTTGATCCTATTACCAGCTTCACTCTGGAACAGGAAACCTATAAGGAAATCGGCCGGATGTTATCGGCCCTGAAAAAGCCGATCTTTTCTGCCCTGGAAGGCGGCTACAGCAGAGACCTTCCTGAATGTGTTTATTACTTCCTGACCGGGCTCGAGGAGTGACTGCAATTGTCGTTATACAGGACGGAGGAGGGTGAATTTAAAAAGTCATCTCGATACCACTGGCGCAGATTCTGTCGTGCAGCAAAAAATATACAATCAAGCGGCTGCATAGATGTGCATACTCAACTTTCAATCGATGTTATCGAATTATGAATTTTTAAATTCACCCTCCTCCGTCCCGCACCACCCTCCTATTTTTTTATCAATGCCCCTGAGTTGAAGGAGATCATGACTCCGGCAGTATGATCCCCCTTTCTTTACAGGCACTACTCAATCCTAGTATTATAATTCCACAAAATGAATATCAAAAAGCTCGTAAAACCGAATATACAGTCGCTTCGTGCCTACCAGGCTGAGGAAATCCCCTGCAGTGTGAAGCTGGATGCCAATGAAAGCCCCTACGGGAGAAAGATTTTAAAGTCTGTATGGACAAACAGATATCCCGATCCGGAGGCAAAGGAATTAAGAAAGCATCTGGCAAAGGACCTGAAGGTGAAGCATGAGAACCTCCTGCACGGGAACGGTTCTGACGAGCTGATTTCCTGTTTAATCATGACATTCGGAGGACCCGTCCTCTATCCTGTTCCCACTTTCTCAATGTATGGAATCATTGCCCAGGCACTGAATGAGAAGACGATAGAAATCCCTCTTGATAAAAACTTTGACCTTGATTCCAGAGAATTTGTGAAGGTTATCGAAAAGAGAAATCCAAAACTGATATTCCTCAGCTCTCCCAATAATCCGACGGGAAACTGTTTTTCTGAAGAAAGGATCCTGAAAATAATCAGGCAGTCAAAGGGGATCGTTGTCGTTGATGAAGCCTATCAGCCCTTTTCAGAGAAAAAGTCTTTTGTTCCCCTGATTAAAAAATACGATAACCTTGTCGTCCTGAGGACATTGAGCAAAATAGGACTTGCCGGTCTGCGCGTCGGTTTTATGGCAGCGGGCAGCAATATTATCAATGAAGTAAACAAGGTGAGGCTTCCTTTTAACCTTAACTCTCTCTCCCAGAAAGTTGCTTTCGATGCATTGCAGGATAAGAAGCAGATGAAATCCGGGATCGCTTCGATTGTTTCAGAACGAAAGAAATTGCTTAAGGAGCTGAAAAAAATGAGCGGTATTGACCCTTGTCATTCAGATGCAAACTTCATCTTATTCAGAGTTGACGACGGAGACAGTATATACGGGAAACTGCTCGAAAAAGGGATACTCATAAGGAACATGAAGGGAGTGGCGGAAGGGTGCCTGAGAGTGACCATCGGAACGGCACGGGAAAACAATGCCTTTATAAAAAGTCTCAAGCAGGTGTTGTGATGATGTATAATGAAGGGAATTATCGAGAGGATCGGGATTCAGCAGAGTTTTTGTCGAGAGCTGAAAGCTGACAAGGGAGGAAACAGATGGCAAGAAAAGCCAGCGTAAAACGGACAACAAAAGAGACTGACATCAGGATGAACATAAACCTTGACGGCAGGGGGAATTATAAAGTGAATACGTCGGTCCCTTTTGTTGATCATATGCTGAGCCTCATGTCTAAACACGGCCATATAGATGTCGATATTCAGGCAAAGGGTGATATAGAGGTTGATTATCATCACCTCATTGAAGACATCGGGATTGTCTTTGGAGAAGCGGTGAACAAGGCCCTTGGGAAAAAAATGCAGATCAGGCGGTATGGTGAGGCCTCAACACCAATGGATGAGAGTCTCTCACGTGTGGTCATAGACCTCAGCGGCCGCCCCTATTTGGTGTACCGGGTAAAGTTCCCCCGGGGGAGCAGCCAGATACAGAACATCCCTGTGTCCATATTTGAGGACTTCTTCAGGGCCCTCTCGAATAACGGGGGGATGAACCTCCACATCAACCTCGACTACGGCCGTGACGCTCACCATATTCTTGAATCTATCTTCAAGGGTTTCGGCAGGGCATTGCGGACGGCTGTTGAAATTCATGGCAAGACAAAGGGTGTTCCCTCGACAAAGGGGACGCTGTAAGTAAACGGTCATATTCCCAGCGGCGCATTGATGTGCTGAAATTAATCTAAACATTCAAAAACATTCCCGAATGATCGTGTAGGGGCAGGTCTTGTGCCTGCCCTGGTTTTCGAGGATTGTGACATTTTGTTACCGTCTATTTGCGATGTGAAAGACAGGGCGCCCACAAGAAGCGCCCCTACAATCCTATTCATTCTTGTTCATGGCGGAGATGATTCGGGAATAGTTGTTATAGCTTTGTGATCTTGACCTTCTCTATCTTCTTGCCGTCCATTTCGAGGATAAGAAATCTGAGGTCGTGATAGCGGAGCTGTTCCCCTGTTTTGGGGAGATGGCCGAAGAGGCCGAATGTAAATCCCCCGATGGTATGAAATTCTTCATCGTCTATCTCGACGCCGACCAGTTCATTGATTTCGTCAATCCCCGTCGAGCCTGTCACGACAAAGGTGCTTTCATCCAGGACTTCTACTTCTTTTTCAGCTTCAATTGCTTCAAATTCATCCTGAAGACTTCCAACGATCTCTTCCATGATGTCTTCAAGGGTGATAAGGCCGGCAGTGCCTCCGTGTTCGTCGACGACGATGGCGATCTGGAATTTATTCTTCTGCATGTCATCGAGGAGTGCCGTTACCATTTTGCTTTCCGGTATGTAGTACGCGTCCCTCATAAAGTTCCTGATGGGGGTCTCTGGCGGGACCTCTTCAACAGCCATTTTCCTTATAACATCTTTGATATATAAAAGGCCGTTCACATTATCTACTGATTCTTTGATGACGGGATAGCGGGAGTAGCCTTCTTCAGAGACAAGGGCCAGCACATCAGAAACTGCTGCCTCTTCCGGAATGGTTACCATTTCCGTTCTCGGGACCATGGCTTCGGTGACCTTCTTGTCGCCAAAGGCAAAGATGTTGTGAAGCATGTCCTTTTCTTCCTTTTCGATAGCTCCCTCTTCTTCGCCTATTTTAATCATTGCCTTCATTTCTTCTTCTGTCATGAGCTGCGGGGCCGGTTTCACTTCGCCTCCGAAGAGACGGATAATGAAGTTTGAAATCTTATTAATGAGAAAGACGGCGGGGGATATAAGCTTGATGTATATTTCTATCGGACGCGCCATTGTGAGTGATATCTTTTCTGCATGACTGACAGCAAAGGTTTTCGGGGCAAGTTCGCCAAAAACAACTGTCAGGAAGGTCATCGCAACCGTTGCTACGATAATGCCCGCATCTTTTCCCAGGAGATTGATTGAGACAGCGGTGCCGACTGAAGTAGCAAGGACGGTAAATAAATTCCCTGATAATATTACGGCGCTGAACAACCTGTCATGCTCGCCACGGATCCGCTGGGCAATCTTAGCATTTTTTTCTCCTTTTTCAACAAGGTGTCTCAGTCTGATCCTGCTCAGGGAAATAAAGGCCACTTCAGAGCTGGAGAGAATGGCGATGAAGATAATGCAGATAATTATGATGAGAAAACTTAAAGGGTCAGGGTCCATTTATTCTGTAGTCATTTTTGCAATGATCGCATCAGCCATTCCAGAAGTCGTTGCTGCTGAAGGGTCATCAGGCGTGGGCTTCAGGTCGTAGGTAACGTCTTTCCCCTCCCGTACGACTGAAGCGATTGCATCATCAAGTTTTTCGGCTGCTGCTGTTTCACCGAGGTACCGAAGCATCATGACGCCACTGAGTAACATTGCAAGAGGGTTTACCTTGTTCAGACCTTTATATTTGGGGGCGCTTCCATGGGTTGCTTCAAACACAGCATATTCTTTGCCGATGTTAGCGCCTGGGGCCATGCCGAGACCGCCGACAAGGCCTGCGCAAAGGTCAGACACAATATCTCCGTAGAGATTTGCCATGACAAGCACATCGTAGAGCGCAGGTTTTTGAACGAGCTGCATACACATATTATCAATGATTCTGTCTTCAAATTCAATATCAGGATATTCTTTGGCAACTTCCCGCGACACCTCAAGGAACAGGCCGTCGGAATATTTCATGATATTGGCCTTGTGCACTGACGTCACTTTTTTGCGCTTGTTTTTTCGTGCATATTCGAAGGCCTCGCGGACAATCCGCTCTGTGCCGAACACGGAGATCGGTTTTATACTGATTCCGGAGTCCTGCCGGATTGTTCTTTCCGATATTTTTTCAACAAGATCGATTATGGCTTTTGCCCCTTCGGAACCCTTCTGATACTCTATTCCGGCATAAAGGTCTTCTGTATTTTCCCTGAAAATAACCAGGTCAATATTGTCATAAATGGTTTTGGCACCTTTATAGGATTTGCACGGTCTGACACAGCTGAAGAGATCGAGGACCTGCCGCAGGGTGACGTTTACACTCCTGAATCCTTTCCCTACCGGTGTTGTAATGGGGCCTTTTATGGCGACTTTGTTTTTCCTGATAGATTCGAGGACCCTGTCAGGAAGGGGTGACCCCTCTTCTCTATAGACGTCTTCCCCAGCGTGCTGGACATCCCAGTCAAAGGGAACTCCCGTGGCTTCGAGCACTCTCCGTACCGCCTCGGTTATTTCCGGCCCCGTGCCGTCTCCCGGTATGAGCGTTATTCTGTACATTATTTGATCCTTGATGAAACAGTCATTATTTTTGATGCAATTTTCGGGTGTTCTGCGATAAACCTCAACTCATCATCGGTAAGCGGCTTCTGGGTATGCAGATTGGCATACTGGACAAGTTCAAGGATCTTTCGAGCTTCCCGGTCATTATGAAAATGAATTCCCAGTTCATCATATACATGTCTGAACCCCTTGAGGCCGCCATATTCGCCGGTAGTAATCACCCGCCCGGTCTGGAGCAGTTCTGGTACGCCTCTCCCGACATCCTCCGGGTCATAAAGCTCATAATTCCGCCTGTCTTTCAGGGCGCCGTCTGCATGAATTCCCGATTCATGGGCAAAGGCATTGGCCCCGATTCCCACCTGTTTTATCGGGATCGGGATGTCAAAGGCATATGATGAGTACCTCGCTATTTTCCATGACTTTTTCAGATCGACTTTGTCGTGAAGATGGACCTTGTCCTTAAATCCGCTGGAATACTTGAGGGCAAGCAGGATGGATACGAGATCACAGTTCCCCGCCCTTTCGCCGTAGCCGTTAATGGTTGTATTAATATAGCAGTCAACACCGCTTTCAACAGCCCCCTGCGCACCTGCAAGAGATACGGCTTCTGCCATTCCAAGGTCATTGTGACAGTGCATTTCAAGAGGGATTTGAGTCGCTTCTGTAATCCTTTTGATTTTCTCATAAATAGTTATCGGGTCATCTCCGCCAAGGGTATCACAGTAGCGGAAACGGTCTGCCCCGTTTTCCTTCGCGGCCTGGGCAAATTCTATCAATTTTTCTGTTTCTGTGCGTGAGGCATCTTCTGCATTGACTCCTACTGTCTCCGCGCCGTGGGCCCTCGCAATCTTCAGGGCATCAACCATTGAATTCAGAACATCTTTCCAGGTTTTTCTGCCCTGAAATTTTCCTTTGATCATAATATCAGACGTGGAAATTGAAATGTTGAGATGCTTGATTTTAGGACAATTCTTAAAGGTAAGTTCAATATCTTCCGGGACAGCCCTGCACCATCCTTCAAGGTGTAGTTTCTTTACAACACCCATCTCGGCAAGCTGTAGATTCGCATTAATGTAGTTAACTTCATGCTTCAGAGTTGGAAACCCTATCTCGCTCTGGTATACGCCCATGTCATCAAGATAGAGATTTATCATGGTTTTGGCGAGCTTGCTCAGCAAAATGCGTGAAGTCTGCACTCCGTCCCTGTTTGTTACGTCAATTAAATGGATGTCATTCATGGGAAGCCTATTTAACCATATTTGGCCGGGGATTTTCAATGGTACTGATTTTTATGGGGAATTGGCACAAAATTAAATTTCATAGTAATATGTACGTATAAGAGAAGAAAAGGATGGCGGCTCTGGTGATCAGAAATGTACCTGACGTCCAGGATGCGCCGAGGGGGGCACCTGTTCTGTCCGTGCGGGAAAATGTCTCAATGCCTTTTCCCGGAGGATGTGTTCATGGAAGAAAGAGAATCCGGCTATTTGAGCACTGACAGTACAAAAAAAATAATTGTTGTCGACGATGACCCCTATGTTCTTGAATCTGTTTCCAGGATGCTGAATGAATATGGTTATTCTGTCATATCATGTGATAACGGGGAAGATGCCATAGCAGAGCTTATCAAGAATGAATCAATGATGATTCTGACTGATATTAAAATGCCCGGTATGTCAGGCATTGAACTCCTCGAAAAGATACATGCTGTATACCCGAAGATGCCCGTAATACTCATGACCGGATATGCCGAGCTGGATCTGGCCATAGCTGCCATAAAAAAAGGGGCCTTTGATTTTATAACGAAACCGTACAATCCCGAATATCTCATCCATACCCTTGAAAAGGCCAACCGATATACGGAACTGCTGCAAGTAGAGGAAGATTATAGGCTCAGGCTGGAGGAAACGGTCAGACATCAGACACAGGAGATATTTAACCTGAGCAGGGAAGTAATAAACAGGCTGACCGCTGCTGCCGAATTCAGGGATGTAGAAACAGGGGCGCACATATCGAGGATCGGCCTGTACGCGAACAAGATTGCAGAACAGCTTGAAATGCCCATGTATTTTATTGATGCCATAAGCTATGCCAGCTCACTCCATGATATAGGAAAGATAGGGGTCCCCGATAATATCCTCCTGAAAGAGGGCCCCCTTACTCATGACGAATTTGAAGTTATGAAATCCCATACAACCATAGGAGAGAGAATGCTGGCTGACTCTACCCATACGATCATACAGCTCGGTGCATCGATTGCCTTAAATCATCATGAGCGGTGGGATGGTTCGGGTTACCCCAGAGGATTAAGGGGAGAAAACATCCCTCTCGAAGGAAGAATCGTGATTATTTGTGACCAGTATGATGCACTGATGAGCAGGAGGCCCTATAAACCGTCTCTGGAACATCCTGAGGTTGTGCATATAATAACAGAGGGCGATGGAAGGACAATGCCGGAGCACTTTGATCCCGATATTCTGAGAGGATTTAAAAAGCTTGCCCCTCTTTTTAAAGAAATATTTGAGATGCATCAGGATTGAGAGAAGCAGCGATCAGCTGTCAGCCTTCAGCGCTCAGCTTCAAGAAAAGAGATTCTTCATGTATCTACGTTCCATTCAGAATGACAGAAGAAGGGCTCTTCTTTCGTTTCGCTAAAAGCCCTTGGAGAACAAGCTTGTTCTTTGCCCGGTTTATTCCCACCTTGTAAACAGATCGTGATCTATTCCTGCACTGTCTAAAATCTTTCCTACGACAAAGTCGACCATGTCGTTGAGGTCTTTGGGCTTCTGGTAAAAAGCCGGGATTGGAGGTGCAATCCGGGTTCCCATCCGAGCGAGCTTCAGCATGTTCTCGAGGTGGATTTCATTGAATGGCATCTCTCGCGGAGACAATATTAATTTTCGGCCCTCTTTCAAAACAACATCAGCAGCCCTGGCAATCAGCGTATTGGCATATCCATGAGCAATGCCGGATAATGTCTTCATGGAGCAAGGGACAACAAACATTCCTCCCGTCCGAAAGGACCCGCTCGCGATAGGTGCCGCAAGATTGCTTTCACTGAAGTAGCGGACTTTTTTTGAGGAAAAATGTTTTTGAATCTTTTTCTCCGTTTCGGCGGCAGTTTTCCCGGCCAGGTGAATGCCCGTTTCCATTTTGATAATGGAAAAGGCCTGGCTTGAGATGCACACATAGACACTGTCCACGGATTTGAGAAGTTCCTCTATAAGACGTATACCGTATACAGAACCGCTTGCACCGGAGATTGCTACAGTAAATGACTTCATTTTTTCATTGTACATGAGAGAACAATTAAATTTCTTTTTGCCGCTGTCAATGGAAGCGGCACCTGTAATACTTCTTTCACGGCTTTTGCAGAATATTCAGAGCCCTCCAGGGTTTTTATTTCTTCCGGGAACTTTGGCCCTTTATTCAGTATAAGTATGCCGCTGTCTTTAATGAAAGGGCAGGCTGCCGTGAGAAAGTCTATCGAGCTGAATGTTGCTCTCGAGAGGATGACATCATATTTTTTCCCCTGTCCCGGTCCAAGATTTTCGAGCCTTTCCTCATGAACATGAATGCCTGTAAGCCCCAGGTGTCGTATTATATTTCTTAAAAATGCTGTCTTCTTTCTCGATGGCTCGATGAGTGACAGGGTTATCCCGGGGCGGGCAATTTTTATCGGAATCCCGGGAAAGCCGGCGCCGCTCCCTGCGTCTGCCAGTTCCATGGCCCCCCCGGGAATGGCTTTCAGGTAGAGGAGGGAATCAAGAAAATGCTTTGTTATTATGTCGCGGTCATTCTTGAGCGCCGTGAGATTGTAAGCTCTGTTCCATTTTTTCAGTTCCGATAAGTACGTCATGAATGCGGCTGTCTGGTCTTCTGACAGGGATATCCCCATTTCTGTCAGGCCGCTTTTCAGTAATTCTTCTGCACTCATAAGATAAAATGTCAAATGACAAATCCCAAATAACAAATAAAATCCAATTTACAATAACCAAAGCGCCCCAAGTTTTGAAAAATTGGCTTTTGGAATTTATTTGACATTTGTTATTTGGTGCTTGTGATTTTCTTTAAATATATTAAAGCTTTATCATTAACCACTGCTTTTCCTTAAGGTGCACGAGACTGTATCTCCCCTTGATCCGGTTCCCTGCCAGTTCGATTACGATACGTTTGGCAGATTCAGACTCCGGCATGTACGTCCCGCTGTCCCAGATTTTTACCGTGCCTGCTCCATATTCACCTTCCGCTATTTCACCCTCAAAATCGATGTAGTCCAGGTCATGGTCCTCCACCTGAATGGCAAGGCGCTTGACTGCCTTCTTTTCAGGGACCCCCTTGGGAACAGCCCAGCTTTTCAGTACTCCCTCTTTTTCCAGCCTGAAGTCCCAGTGGAGGTTCCGCGCGTGGTGCTCCTGTACCACAAATCTGTTCATTTTACTGTTCCAACGTGTACCGCGCTAATGCCAAAGCTGAGCTGGTGGAATGTAACATCCCGCAGGCCCGATTCTTCCATTGCCTGCTTGAATTTTTCGGGCGGGGGGAAGTCGAGCATGGAATCGGGGAGGTATTTGTACGCACCTTTTTTACCGGAGACGCATTCACCGATGAAGGGGAGCACCTTTGTTATATAGAAAACATAGAGAGGCCTGAAAAACCTGCTCTGGACGCTCGTAAACTCAAGAATAACGACTTTGCCTCCCTTTTTGACAACCCGTGCCATCTCGCTGATCCCCTTTTTGTAATCCTGGACATTCCGTATCCCGAAGGCAATGGTTGAACCGTCAAAGGTGTTGTCTTCAAAGGGCAGATCAGTTGCATCACCAACGCGGACATCTATCCTGTCCGAAAGGCCTGCTTCTTTGACTTTTTCTCGTCCCAGATCGAGCATCCCCTCACTGAAATCAACCCCTGACACTTTCGTGCCGGGAGGATGCTGTTTTATTATTTCCAGCGCAACGTCGCAGGTGCCTGTTGCAATATCAACAAAACGGGCGTTCTCCACCTTCGGGAGCTGATTGACGGCGAATGTTCGCCAGGAGCGGTCAATACCCAGGCTTAAGATTCTGTTGAGAAGGTCATAGCGGGGGGCGATAGTTGAGAACATTGTCCGGATTTTTTGGGGGTCCTTCGCTGACTTGTCCATATGAATAGGAATTATAAACCACCGGCGGGGGAAAATGCATTACAGGCGGTACGGCGGGTGCGTTATAATCAAAGAATGGATATAAAAAAGAAACTGCAGCAGACTCCCTCGTCTCCGGGGATATACATAATGAAGGGTGCGAAAGAGAAGGTCCTCTATGTCGGAAAGGCCAAGAACCTCAGAAACAGGGTCAGGTCCTATTTTCAGAAATCTTCTTCCCTGGATGAGCGCAAATCAAAGATGGTGGAAGAAATAAGGGGCTTTGATTACGTTGTGACCGGAAATGAGCTGGAAGCGCTTATTCTTGAGGCCAGTTTCATAAAGAGGGTGAAACCCAAATACAACATAATCCTCAGGGATGACAAGAATTACCCCTATCTGAAATTGACCGTCAATGAGGAATGGCCGAGACTTGAGGTGGTGCGGAGGATTGAAAAAGACGGCGCCCTTTATTTCGGGCCCTATGTCCCTGCGGGAGCCATGTGGGAGATGCTGAAGTTTATCCGCCGCACATTTCCTATCAGAAATTGCCGGTACAGCATGGAGAAGCCCTTTCGCCCCTGCGTCCAGTACCAGATGGGAAGGTGCCTTGCTCCCTGCTCTGAGTCCCTGCGGACCGGACCGGACCATGAAAAATATCTTGAAATAGTCCGTGAAGTGAGGTCTTTTATCGACGGAGAAAAGCGGGAGTTGCTGTTGACCCTCAGGAGTCGCATGGAGAAGTGTTCATCGGAGATGGAGTATGAGGAGGCTGCAAAGATACGGGACAGAATTCAGGCACTCGAAAAGGCATGGGAGTCCCAGAGGGTGATTGCGCCGGAGCTGGGCGATGCTGATGTAATAGGGCTCTACAGGGAGGGTGGAGAGGCATCTGTTTTTGTGTTCTTTATTCGAAAGGGCACTGTTATTGGACAAAAAGAATTTTTCTTTAAAAAGCTCGAGGACCTGAAGGACGGGGATCTTGTTTCGAGTTTTATTGAACAGTTCTATTCAAAGGAGATTTTGCTCCCGCCAAAAATTATTCTCCCTGTGCGGGTAGCCCTGGGAACACAGAAGAAGTGGCTGAGCGAACGGAGAGGGAGGCCTGTCCGGCTTCTGTACGGAAAAAGTGGGCTTGATCGTAAAGTGCTCACCATGGCCGATGAGAATGCATTTTATTCTTTTAGTAAACATAAAGATAAAAGGGTTGATGAAACCCTGCTGAAGGTCAAAGAACTGCTGAACCTGAAGAGTCTTCCCCTGAGGATAGGTGCCGTTGATATCTCAAACACCTCAGGTTCAGAGGCTGTCGGGGCCCTTGTTATGTATGAAGACGGGAAATTCATGAAAGAGGAATACAGGATGTTCAGGATCAAGACTGTTGAAGGTGCAGATGATTTTGCTATGATAGGCGAAGTCGTGGGGAGGTATTTAAAAAAAGTCTCTGACAATGAGAGTGGACCTCCTGATCTGCTCCTTATTGACGGAGGGCGGGGGCAGCTGCGGTCTGCATTAAATGTTCTGAAGCCATTCAATCTGTCCGTTGAAGTTGCGGGAATAGCAAAGGCGAGAGATGAAATTTCCGGTAGAAAATCAGCAATCCGCCGCGACATTGAAAGAATTTATCGCCCCGGAAGACGGGACCCCGTTTATCTGGACCCTTTCCTGCCGTCAACTCACCTGCTTCAGAAGGTCCGGGATGAAGTGCATCGTTTTGCCGTCCGGTATCACAAGAAACTCCGTACAAAAAAGACGCTTGAATCCCCCCTTGAGAAGGTGAAGGGCATCGGCAAGGAGAGAAGGCTTTTGCTCTTGCGTCACTTTGGCAGCATTGATAAAATCAGAAAGGCATCTGAAGATGAAATTGCTTGCCTCAGGGGGATAAATAGAAAGATAGCCGGGGATTTGAAAAGGGCGCTTTTTTCAGGCCCCTGAGCGGAAAGTACAGAGATATGATCAACAAAGGAAGTATAAAGAAATATATAAAAGAGTTGTTCGGGAATGATGTCCTTGGAGTGGACATTCAAAAGCTCGGCGAGGGAGTGCAGGGGGCGGGATTTCTCATTGAGGTAAATAAGAAGGAAGGGGTCGAGCATTATGTTATAAAAGGGCTCTTCCCCGAGGGACTGGAACATGATTATCCTGCTGACAGGGCCGGGGTATTTCTTCATGACCTTGAAGAGTTCGGCAACCTGCCGAAACATGTCAGGGCAATCGATGTCCTGTCTGAGATGGGGGATGGTACGATCAAATCGATCGGCGGCGGAAGGGAGTATTACCTCCTTATGGAAAGGGCGGAGGGAGAGCATTACTTTCATGATTTGTCGGCGTTATCAAAAAAGGAACGGCTTGAAACCTCAGATATAGTAAAGATCCAGTCTATGACATCCTACCTCGCAAAGATTCATTCTGTGAAAAAAGAGTCGAAACATCTTTACTGGAGAAAAATCAGGGATACCATCGGCCACGGGGAATGTCTGATGGGCGTGTTTGATACGTACCCTGAAGGGACGGTGAGTCTGGAAGAAACTGCTAAGATTGAAAAGAAGTGTGTGGACTGGAGGGCACGGTTGAAAGGTGAAGACAAAAGGCTCTGTCAGGTGCACGGTGACTTTCATCCGGGCAATATCTGGTTCCAGAACAATAAAGATTTTATACTCCTCGACCGCAGCCGGGGGCCATGGGGAGACGCAGCTGATGACGTAACCGCGCTGACCATGAACTACATCTTTTTTTCAATAAAGCACTTCGGTAAACTGTACGGGCCCTATATGGATGCGCTGAGACTGTTCTATGACAAATATCTCAATGAATCGGGTGATGTTCAGCTTTTCAATGTTGTGGCGCCCTTTTATGCCTTCAGGGGCGCTGTCGTTGCCAATCCTGTTTTTTACCCCGACGTGAGCCGTGAAAACAGGCGGAAAATTATTAATTTTATCAACGGGGTGCTTGATGATGAATCCTTTCATGTTGATAAGGTGAATGAATATATAAAAACAGGAGGCAAGGGGTAAGGGGCAAGGGGCAAGAGGCGAGGGGAATAACTTTCAATATTTTTATTTCTACGCCTGAAACCCGCGCCCCCCTGACCACGATCCCTTAACCATGGACATTAACGATATAAGAAAAATCGGGGGCCGGCTGAAAAGGGAAATATCTGATCATCTGGATGAACTGCGGTCCGGAGATTCTCTCGGCAGAGGTGCAGGGGGCGACATTACCCATCCGATTGACAGGCGGGCGGAAGACATTGTGTATGAAGAACTCGAAAGGCTCAATGAGCCTGTTACCCTTATTTCCGAAGAATGCGGGATAAGGAATATTCGTGGAGGGGGGCCCGCTCTGCTCGTTGATCCCATTGATGGAAGCAGGAATGCAATAAGTGGCGTTCCACTTTTCTCCACGTCCATTGCTCTCATAGAGGGAAAGACCGTCAATGATACATCTGTCGGCTATGTTGTAAACCTTATCAGCGGTGATGAGTACTGGGCAACGAAGGGCGGCGGGAGTTTCCTGAACGGGCTGGCCATAAGAACTCAGCAGGACAGTATTCCCAGAGTAATTGCGTACGAAACTCAAACTCCCCGCATCGATCTGCCGAAAATCATGCTTCTGCTCTCCCTCTTTAACAGGACCAGATGTTTTGGTTCAACGGCGCTTGATATGGCTTTTCTTGCGCAGGGCACTGTAAGTGCATTTATCGTCCCGTCTTCTTCACGGAGCTTTGATTTTGCGGCCGGCTATTTGTTAATAAAGGAGGCTGGAGGAGTTGTCACAGACCTCGAAGGGAGTGACATTCATGAGGTTATCATTAGTGTGGAGAGGTCGACCCCTCTGCTTGCATCGGCCAATGAAGAGATACAGGGGAAGGCCCTGGAACTTTTGGGGAATAAATGACTTTACGAAAGAGGCCTTTTCAGGTAATGCCAGCACCAGTAAGTGCAGACAAGTTCCCAGCCGTCCCTGCCGTACTCGTTTAATGCTCGTGATGTTTTTTCTCCCGATCCCCATATGAAGATACATTTGTATTCGAAGGCTTTCAATGTTGTTACTTCTCCATTCTTCAAAAATGCAATATCTGCCTGCGCAAATTATCTGTTCCATCCCCGGAACAGCCATCTCTTGAAATTCCAGAAATGAAGAATTTTCTGGGTAAAATCAACATTCTCTACCGTTGTGGCGAGTTCCCTGATGGCCGTACGGTTTCTCTGTATGTCCCTGTCCCTCGCCCTGTCGAGTCCTCCATCGGCAATGAAATGCTGTATTTTTTCGAGCTCACCTGAATCAAGCCACACGCCGTGTCTGCCGCAGCGGTCAATGATGACGCCTGAGATTTTGCCAAAGTTCCGTCTGTTCATTAATTTGCCGCACCGCACACAGGGGACGTATTCGATGAGTCCCCGGATGGGGGTTTTCCGGTATTCTCCTTTAATATGGACTTTCTGGAAAACATTGCGCTCTCTGGTCGCCCTGTGAAATTCATCCCGGTCAAGCCACATACCGCCGCATTCAGGACAGATGTCATATTCTTCACCTTCACCTTCAAGGAGTTTCAGATCTGTACTGCACCGGGGACATTTTGGCTGGAGGTCCTGAAGTATCTCTGCCTGATGCCCTCCGCAGAGAGGGCACGTTCTGTATGTTATGTTTACTTCTCCGCTGCAGTGCTCACATGTTCTTGTCTTCTGTGTTTTCATCATGGACTGTTCTCTACCATTTGTACTCTATTTATCGGCACGTCCTGCTCATTCTTTAAGCTTGAAAGGTGCCGTGAGAAAAATGCAGGCAGTACTCAACCAAATAATAGATACGGTAACTTACCGGAAAGAAGACAACTGCGGAATACAGGGGGGGAATGCACACTCTATATCATCACGGCATGTGAATGCTTATTTCGTAGCTTCCAACAGAAGCTTTATCGGCAATGCCTTTCTTCCAGAGCAGGTCAAGGACTTTTGCCTTCAATGCTTTTGGAATCATTATGATCAATTTTGCTCCAAGGCCGGAACGGGATTTCCATTCATCAGCCTGCTCAGGGGTAATAGTCCCTTCTGTTTCAACTTCCATGATGGCCAGAACGAGCCCGTGATTCTTGAGGATAAGGTCAGGGAAGTGCCCGTTAAATTCATGGTTCTTTTCTTCCCCGGGGTTCACATGGATCTCATCGTAGTCCCTCCTGAGTCTCTCCTTCAGATAGGATATTGCCCAGTCATGTATTAATTTTTCGTTTTTCATATGCCTGCCCTCACAATGAAACTTTATAGGTGAAGTTTATAATAAAGTCAGGGGCGCCGGTGGTATTAAGGTCTTCCGTCAATGAGAACTCAAAGCTCTTTCCTTTTCCTGTATGGTATCTGCCGCCGAACGCAATCAGCACTGCTGTCCCATCTACTGCTGAAATTTCTGTGTCGGGGTATATCCCGGAATGGCCCTGAAGCTGGAGGAGAAGGCTCAGG
>CALZGI010000243.1 GCA_945786855.1 Thermodesulfovibrionia bacterium
CCTCTATAAGGACGCCTTCTTTCAGTTTGGGTAATGTCTGTTCCCTCAGTTTATTCCGTTCCTCCTCAAGGAGGACCCGTCTTGAGACAATAACGTTGGCACCTTTATGGTTAAGATTCAGGACCTTGAATGTGCAGGTTTGACCGATGAGCTGGTCTGTATTCTTTGGTGCTTTTAAATCTATCTGGGACCCCGGCAGAAAGGCACTGACGCCTCCAATGTTCACGGTCATGCCCCCTTTGACTTTCCCGGTAATCTTGCCGTCTACAGATTCACTTTTCTGAAAGGCCTCTTCTATCATGTCCCATGTCTTGACGCCTTCAGCTTTTTGGCGTGAAAGCTTTACAAATCCGTCGGAATCACTGAGTCTTTCGATGAACACTTCAACTTCATCGCCCGGGTTGAGACTGTTGAGTTCATTTTCAACAAGTTCCTTTCGGGGGACAAAGCCTTCACATTTGGATCCGACATCTACGATCACCCCGTCGGTCTTGACCTGCAAAACCGTCCCTGTCGTTATTGCGCCTGGCCTCAATCCTTTGAATGAGTCGGCATAAAATTTTTCTAGGTCATTCATTTGTAGTTCCATAACTTTGTATTATATTACCTCCTGAAAGAAATTTCTCTTATTTTACTGACAACATCATCTATTATCCACTGGGGAGTTGAAGCACCTCCTGTGATACCTGCTTTATCGACACCTTTAAACCACGATTTTCGAACTTCCTTCGCGGTTTCTATATGGTATACTCTATCACAAACTTCTTTTGAAAGCTTCACGAGCTGGTTTGTGTTTGCACTATTTTTTCCACCGACGATTATCATAAGGCCCACTTTTTTTGCCAGATCCTTTGTCCCCTTGACCCGCTGAGCTGTAAAGTCACAGATTGTATTGTAAATTTTTACTTCCCGTACACTGCTGATAACCTCCCGGACAATTCTCTGAAATGTGTCAAATGCCTGTGTTGTCTGGACAATTATCCCTACTTTCTTCTTCAACTCGGGCAGCGCATCTCCATCGTTAATCACAACAGCACTGCCACCGGCAAATCCGATTAAGCCCTGAACTTCCGGGTGCTGTTCGTCGCCGATGATAAGGACCTGATACCCCTCATCTTTCAGTATCTGGGCAAAATTCTGAGCCTTTTTCACAAAGGGGCAGGTTGCGTCTATAACATTATACCCCATTTCAGTAGTTTCGGCATACACATCGGGAGACACGCCGTGTGTCCGGATTATTATGGTTTTAATATCAGGTGACTTCAGATCATGAACGGTATGTACTCCCTTGCGTTTCAACTCGTCAACAACCTGGGGATTATGAATGAGGGGGCCATAGGTGTAGAGACCGGCGTTGTTTTCTTTGGCGAGATTGAACGTTATGTCTATGGCACGTTTTACGCCAAAGCAAAACCCGGCCTTTTTTGCGACCTTAATTTCCATAATGCTGCTGCATCTCTCCTATTTGCTTCATAATGTTCATGCTTATCTCCTCATGTGTTGCCTGAACGTGAGATTCCTCTGCTTCTATACCCTCAGTATTATACAAAGGTTTACCAAATACTACCGTTACCCTGGCCCTTGACAGCCATTTTGCATCTACTTTGAGGGCTTCATCTGTTCCAAGAATCAGTGTTGGAACAACGGGTACTTTGCTCAGGCGGACGACCATGCCGATTCCCCTCTTGGCCTCCATAAGTTTTCCTGAATCGCTTCTTTTCCCTTCAGGAAAAATAACGACAAGCTCTCCATTTTTAAGTCTTTTTACGGTTTCTTTGATCGTTGAGGGGCGGGTTTTTTCCCTGTCTACGGGGAATGCTGCATGCTTAATCATCCAGCTCAGAACGGGAATGTCAAACAACCCTTTTCTGGCCATGAATGTTGCCCTTCTCGGTACGAGTGATCCTACGACCGGAGGATCCAGGTAGCTTATGTGATTTGCCGCTATTAATACTCCTCCCTCGGTGGGAACATTTTCTTTTCCTATAACCTCAAAGCCCCCGTTCATGCGTAAAATCAATCGTATAATGAACGCAATAAATATATAAATTATGTCTGTTATTATTTTCATTCTGAACGGGGCAAATCGACCTAGGTTAACCTATCCAATATAAATGAAACAACCTGCTCCACACTCATTCCTGTTGAATCTATATGAATCATGTCGTCTGTTCTCATGAGCGGGGAACTGGCCCTTGAAGAGTCTCTCCTGTCGCGTTTTTTTATGTCCTCAACGGTTTGTTTGAGAGTTATCTCCGGGGTTCTTAACTTCAATTCCTCGTATCGTCGTCTCGCCCTTTCTTCAGTTGTGGCATCAAGATAAAACTTGTTTTCCGATTCAGGGAAAATCGCTGTCCCCGTATCCCTGCCTTCAATAACCACGTTCCCTTCAAGTCCCATTTTTCTTTGCATCGAAAAAAGACCTTTCCTGACTATGGGCATTGCTGAAACCTGTGAGCTTAGTTCTCCGATTTCAGCTGTTCTGATAGCCGCGGACACATCAGTCCCGTCTACCAATATTTTTAATCCTTCAAATTTAATGACCGTTGTATCCAGTAATTTCCCGAGAGACTCCTCATCATCAGGAGAAATATTTTTTTTCTGTACCTTCCATGCCACTGCTCTGTACAATGCCCCCGTATCAAGGTATCTGTATCCAAGCTTTCGGGCCAGGATCTTTGACACCGTTCCTTTTCCCGAGCCTGAAGGGCCGTCTATGGTTATGACATTTTTCACAGGTGTTTTTACCCTTCTTTTCGGGACAGACTTTCCAGTTTTTCCATAAAACCCGGGAAGGATGTATTTACGCATTCCGTATTTTCAATAACCGTTTCTCCGGAAGCGGCAAGCCCTGCTACGGCCATTGACATGGCTATCCTGTGGTCACCGGAGCTTCCCACTGTTACAGGTTTCAGGTCTTCCCGGCCCTCTATAATCAGGCCGTCCTCAAATTCCTCAATGTGTACCCCTGTTTTTTTCAGCGCTGCCGTCATGACGGATATCCTGTCAGATTCTTTTACTCTCAATTCCTTTGCACCTGTAATTTTTGTCCGGCCCCGGGCCGCTGCAGCTGCAACACAGAGAATGGGGAATTCATCAATTGCCCTGAGGACCAGGTCGCCGCCTATGTCAATGCCTGTTAATGAAGAATGTTTTACATAGAGATCCGCTACCGGTTCACCCGAAACGTCCCTTTCATTTTCACGCTTCACATGGGCCCCCATGTTGTCCAGGATGTCCAGGATTCCTGTGCGGGTAGGATTGACCCCTGTATTTTTTATAAATATTTCTGAACCGGGAATGATGAGCCCGGCAACAATAAAAAAAGCAGCGGAAGACAGGTCTCCGGGGATGGTCATCTCCAGTGGATTTATAGTCTCAGTGCCTGCTACGCTTACTGTCAGGTCCATTATTGTGATCTCTGCCCCGCAGGCTTTCAGCATTCGTTCGGTATGGTCACGGGATTTCCCCGGTTCGATGACGCCAGTTACCCCGTTGCAGTACAACCCGGCAAGAAGTATTGACGATTTTACCTGTGCACTGGCCACAGGGGACTTGTATGTAATAGGCCTTAAGGAGCTCCCTTTTATTTTTAAAGGCGGATAACCGTCTCCGTCCGAATTGATATGAGCGCCCATTTCAGTCAACGGAGTGATCACCCTTTTCATCGGCCTGCCTCTTAGTGAAGAATCTCCTGTGAGTACCGATGAAAAAGACTGGGCAGCCAGTATCCCGCTCATGAGCCGCATTGTTGTCCCCGAGTTCCCGCAGTCGATCACGTCCTTCGGCTCACTGAGCTCCCTCAGCCCTTTCCCCTTTACAATTATTTCATTATGTTCAGAGCTGAGTCCTGAGAGCTGAGAGCTGTCCTTTATCTCAATCCCCATCTGCCTGAATGCCTCAAGGGTGCGGAGCGGGTCTTCGGCGCGAAGGAAATTTCTGATGACACTTTCCCCCTTTGCCAGAGCGGAAAGCATGATAGCGCGGTGTGATATGGACTTGTCAGGCGGGGTGGATATTTCTCCCTTCAGGGGCCCCCTGTTTCGTATGTTAATTCTATTCAATGAGCGTGCGTGCCTCTCTTGCTTTTCTGAATTCCCCTTCCAGACCTTTCCAGTCCGATTTTTCGAAAAGTTTAATCATCTTCGAGAGCGATGCATGAAATCTGTTGAGGGTTTTTAATATGTCGTCGCCGTTCTGTGAGCAGACGTCGCTCCAGAGCTGCTCGGGGCTCAGGGCTATTCTGGTAAAATCTCTTAAGCCCCCTCCGCCGAAACGGAGAAGTTTTTTGTCAGCATCGATAATGGAATTCACTAAGGCATATGCAACGACATGGGGCATATGACTGACCGTGGCAAAAACCAGGTCATGTTCTTCGGGCGACATATTTACTACTTTCATGCCTACCGCTTTCCAGAGCGATTTTATTTTATTCAGGGCTTTCCTGTCTGTACGCGGACCGGGGGTGACAATACAGCGCGCATTATTGAAAAGATCTCCATCGGCTCCGTCAATTCCGGAAGATTCTTTTCCGGCGATTGGATGACTGGCTACGAAGAAGACGCCTTCAGGCATGAAAGGTTCCACATTCTTAATTACCGCTGATTTAACACTGCCCACATCAGTTACGATGGCGCCTTGTTTTAAGCCGGACTTGATTTTTTTTGCAATAGATTCGAACTGTCCCACCGATGCTGCAATAACTACCAGGTCAGCGTCCTGTACCCCACGGGCGTGCACCGTGGAGAACTCATCGATTATTCCCCGCTCTTTTGCTTTTACAAGATTATTCCTGTTTCTTCCAACTCCGGTAATCTTCCCCTTGTATCCGCTTTTTTTCAAAGCAAGGGCAAGTGAACCGCCGATGAGACCGACACCGACTATAGTTATGTTTCTGAAATCCACGTTCCTGATAATTACCCTCCAGTATTTATGAATACACGCCCACGCAGTATAAATTACAAATTTCAAGCATCAAATAACAAATAATATTCAAATTACAATGACCGAAAAGAGCAATAGTATACTTTTTGTGTCATTGTGATTTATTTGGGATTTGGAATTTGTCATTTGGAAATTATTCATATGGTTCTTCCCACTGCTCTTGCCACTGTTTTCAGCTCTTTCATAAGAGTTTTAAACTTGTGGGGTTTTAAAGACTGTTCGCCGTCTGACAGCGCTTCTTCCGGTTTTGAGTGGACTTCAATCATCAGTGCATCAGCGCCTGCCGCAATGGCCGCTTTTGCCATAGGTGCAACAAGGTCCCACTGCCCGACAGCGTGACTCGGGTCTACCAGCACGGGAAGGTGGGAAAGCTTTTTTAAGAGCGGGACAGCACTTAAATCAAGGGTGTTCCTCATGGCAGTCTCAAATGTCCTTATTCCCCGTTCACACAGTATTACCTTGTTGTTGCCCTGTGCCATTATGTATTCAGCAGCCATAAGCAGTTCCTTGATGGTCGCCGAGAGGCCTCTTTTCAGCAAAATTGGTTTGTTATGGGAGCCCACTTCACTGAGCAGTCTGAAGTTCTGCATATTTCTGGCACCTATCTGAACAACATCTGCATACTTGAGGAGAACGTCCATATCCCTTGGATCCATTATTTCTGTTACAACGGGCATCCCTGTCTGTTCCCTGGCTTCTGCCAGGATTTTCAGGCCTTCCTCTCCCAGTCCCTGGAAGGTGTATGGTGAGGTCCTCGGCTTGAAAGCGCCGCCCCTGATAAATGTAGCACCGGCTTTTTTGACGTCCCGGGCAATGTTTACCAGCACGGACATTCCTTCAACTGCGCATGGGCCGGCCATAACATGCAGCTTTTTCCCTCCGATGGTGTGCTTTCCGATGCGAATCGTGGTATTCTGCGGCTTGAACTCCCTGCTGGCCAGTTTGTAGGGTTGAATGATCCTGTGGACTTTCTCAACACCGGGCATGGAGGTAAAGGCATTGCTCTCGTCTTCGGTTATTTTTGAGGTGTCGCCGATTACACCGATAACCGTTCTTTCCGTTCCCTTTGATACATTGGCTTCAAAGCCCCTGCTCTGAAGCTTATTTATAATATGCCGCAATTCTTTCGCTGTTGTTTTCGGTTTTAAAACTATAATGTCCATAAAGGCCCCCTGTTATATCTGTCCATTTATTTATAAAAAGCTCTTGATAGTAAAAACTGGAGAAAAATCTGCTTCAGCCGATCAGGAGAGTAAATTCTTTATCTGCTTCAATGCCTTTACGAGGATCCTGTTTTCTTCAGGAAGTCCGATGGTGATCCGGATGGCTCCGGGTCCCATGGGGCGCACAATTACTCCCTTTTTTAACAATTTCGTATTTATATCAAGAGCATTCTGTTTCTTTAAATATATGAAAATAAAATTTGCTTCCGTCGGAATGTAGCTGATGTTCAGTGCATCGAATTCAGCGTAGAGAAACTTTTTCCCTTCTTCATTCATTTTTATTGTCCTGGAGACATGTCGTGTATCCTCAAGGGCTGAAGCGGCTGCGACCTGTGCCAGAGTATTGATATTAAAGGGCTGCCGGATCTTGTTCATTTCTGCCGCGATCCCTTCGCTCGAAATGCCGTATCCAATCCTGAGCGCAGCGAGCCCGTACATTTTTGAAAAGGTCCTGAGTATCAGGATGTTCCGGCCTTTTCTCATATATTCCAAGCTGTCGGGGTAATCGTCAGAGCTTACGTATTCATAGTAGGCTTCATCAACGACAACGAGCACTCTTTTCGGAACTTTTTTTATAAAGGAGGCCATCTCTGCTGAAGTGTTTATCGTCCCCGTCGGGTTGTTCGGGTTTGCGATAAAAATAATTTTTGTTTTCTTCGTTATCTTTGACGCCATCGTTTCAAGGTCGTGTCTCCAGTCCTTCAGTGGCACTATTACGTTTTTCCCCTGGGCCGCCTGGACGATGGTTGAATAGACCACAAAGGACGGATGGCCCATGACTGCCTCGTCGCCGGGGGTGAGAAATGTTCTGACTGCCATCTCGATAATTTCGTTTGAACCGTTCCCGAAAATCAATTCTCCAGTGCTGACCCGCAGCTTTTCCGCCAGTGCATTTCTCAGGTAGAAACAGCTGCCGTCAGGATATCTGTTCAGGTCAGTGAGCCCCTTGCGCAAAGCCTTGAGAGCTTGAGGCGACGGACCGACAGGATTTTCGTTGGATGCAAGCTTTACCGATTTCTTGATTCCCAGTTCCCGCTCGAGTTCTTCGATCGGTTTTCCTGGGATGTAGGGTTGAATACTGCTGATATGCTTTGGCGCTTTCATCATGATTACACTCCAGAGTTAATGTGCTGTCAGGCTGATTATTGTACTATATTCTGCCTATAATTTAATTTTAGTTTAATATATTTCAGTCCGCTGAAGGATAGGAGCCGAGAACTTTGAAAAACAGGCATTCCTTTTGAACTTCTTTAATGGCCTTCATAAGGTTCCTGTCTTCAATATGGCCGCCCATGTCCACAAAGAATATGTATTCCCAGGCCTTTCTCTTTGAAGGTCTCGATTCGATCTTCGTGAGATTGAGTTTGTATTTAGAGAAGGGCCGCAGTATCAGAAAAAGAGCCCCGGGCTTGTCTTTTATTGAGAACATGATCGACGTTTTATCTTTTCCTGTCCTGCCGGGAGACTCCTTCGCAATAATCAGGAACCGCGTGACATTCCTCTTGTTGTCCTCAATGCCTTTTTCAATAAAGTTGAGATTGTACACCGATGCGGCTAGCTCACTGGCTACGGCAGCCGATGAAGGATTTCTTGATACCCGTTTCGCAGCTGCGGCAGTACTCAATTCATCAATAATCTGAACTCCCGGAAAACTCCTTTCGAGCCAGCTCCTGCACTGGGCCTTAGCCTGGGGATGGGAATATATTTTTTTGACGTCCGACTTCTTTCCTGACTTTGACAGAAGGTTGTGGGATATTTCGAGCATGATCTCCGACGCAATCATCAGGTCGGAGTCCATAAACATGTCAAGGGTGTAATTGACCACGCCTTCTGTTGAGTTTTCAATGGGAACAACCCCATAATTGACTTTTCCTCTGAAGACAGACTCGAAAACTTCCTTTATCGTACTTTCCGGAAGGTACTCCGAGGAAGAACCAAATTTCCTTCTGGCAGCCAGATGCGTGAACGTAGAGGCCGGGCCCAGGTATGCGATCTTGAGCGGCTGCTGCAGTGCGACCGAGGCAGAGATGATTTCCTCATAGATCAGTTTAAGGGTTTCATTCGGGAAAGGCCCGGGATTGCTCTCCTGCAGCTTGCGCAGGATGGCTTTTTCCCTCTCCTGGGAATGGACTTTCAACTGCTTGTTCTTCTTGGCTTTCCCTACTTCAAGAACGATCTTCGCCCGTTCATTTAAGAGCTCGACTATCCTGTGGTCGAGTTTGTCAATTTTTTCGCGAAGTTTATGTAACTCTGGCATGGTCTCTCAGCGTTCTCTGAACGGTATCTGTTTCAGTCTCAATCAATTCTGACTGATCGTTAATTTAGCAATAATGCTGAGATTTTTCAAGGGATGAGTTGCTGCTGCTTCAAATAGCCGAGATGGTCTGTTATGAGTTGTTTCTCGTTATTATCCTGACTAATATGTCCCCGAATCCGGGCATTCCGGTGCGGGGACAAATATTGTCGGGGTCGTGAAGTTCGTTTATATTCGGTGTGTATTCGGCAGTATGACTCATAAAGCCTGTTCCCGATGCCTTCTGCCCTCCCGGTCCAAAGGCTGTTTTGATGACACCCGGCATGATCTCGTCTGAGGTTAATACTTTCCCCTTAATCCTCTTTTTTAAAGGAGTTTCAAGGATTACAATATCGCCGGTTTTGAGATGCTCTCGTGCCGCATCAGCCCTGTTAACAGCAAATACGGGAATTGATACGCTGTCAGCATGAAAGGAAATGCATTTACTATCCTGTAGTCCGTATTCAATGGAAAGGTTCCCGAGCTCCGGCACATCATACTGAAAGCTACTGTTCATACGCTCCATACATTCAGTATCTGTCTCGGCAAGATAGGGACAGACAGCGGTCATGGTCATGGCGTGATGAACTCTGCCGCTTATCAGCTGAAAGGGAAATTCTTTTGCATTGCCTTTATACTCA
>CALZGI010000244.1 GCA_945786855.1 Thermodesulfovibrionia bacterium
GTACCAGGAGCTGGAAAAAATAGATGTAGGCCGCAGTCCTATCGCCCTGGCAGTTGATCCGCCTGTAGAAAGGCTTAGGAGTTCCAGATTTCTCAGTTTTGAGGATGTTAATGTCCTGAAGCATTATCGTGAAAGATTTCTCAATGTTTATGTGGTTAATCAGGACTCAAACAATGTCTCTGTTTTGAGAATCGATAAAGTAACAAAGAGAAGTTCCGAAATTATTACCCTGAATGTAGACTGGCGTCCTGTGGCACTGAACGTTGATTATCATCGGGGGAAGGTATACATTGCAAATTATGCATCGGACAAGCTTTCTGTCATTGACATCCTGAGTCTTGTGAAAGGCGATACAGCAGGGGCGGTAGGGACTATTAATAACGTCGGGTTTTCCATAATAGGAGTGGTTGCTGATCCGGTCTTTGACAGGGTGTATCTTCTGAAAGATGCTCCCGGGGAAATTACCATAATCAAGCCCTTTACCTCAGGATTTAACTCTTTGACATCGGCCATGCCACCTGTCATGGGGACCATCCCGGTGGGCATTTCCCCGAGGTCCCTGATATTGGACCCGGAACTCAGGAAGCTCTATGTAGTAAACAGCGGTTCGGACACCATATCCGTTATAGATAAAACGACAAAAAGAGAAGAGGATGTTATTCCTGTAGGACGAAGTCCTTATGGAATAGCAGCGTTTCTGAGGTAGCAGGGAGCTGTTCGAAGTCGTCGGTCGCCTGGTATATCCCAGGCTGGTGACTGATGGCGAATGACTGATTATGCGGAAAACAGGATGGAAAATTACGGTCTTGATAGCTATTGTTTTTCTGGGGAGATCTATTGCATTTTCTCAGGGACTGAGCGGGTGGTTTGATGTGATTCAGAGCAATTCAAAGACATTGGAAGACGGAGATACGATATCTGAAACCGATAAATTCAATCGGAACCTTCACCTGAACTTTCAGAAATCTATTACCCCCATGCTTTCTTATCAGCTGAACCTGCGCACAAATTTTATTGACAGCGATCTGACCGACAGTGACGGTGATGTGGAAAGAACCTACAGGAGGTCTATTGAACCCGGGCTGGATTTGATGTTCGGGAATCCTGTTTACAACCTCAGCACCGGATACCGCCGTCAGGAAAACTGGGACACAGCACACCTGACGAATGATGGAAGGATAACCACCGAATTTTATTATTCCCGATTTAATGTGTCACCCCGTGCGCTTCCGTCAGTGAACCTTCAGTATGATTTTCAGAAGGATTTTGATCACATTGATGACAGCGAGGTTGATAATTCAACGGAGTCCTATTCCATAGGTTCTGCCTATGATCTTCCTTCGAGAGATTTGAAATTCAGATATACAGTGAATTATTCCAAGATTACGAACAGAACACCTCTGGACGTATCAACAAGCAAGACGATCAATGACAACTTTAACAGCAGTTATATCATTGGATACAATGACAACCTCTGGAACAGGAATGTCGATTATTCCGTGAATTACCAGGGGAACTATTCGAGGAACAAGAACAGGCAGTTCGTTCTGCAGCTGGGAAGTATTGTGAGTGAACGTACTCCTCTGGGAGGGCTTTATGCACAGGATACGACTGTTCCCATTGATGAGGACGTTGATGTGCTGGATTCGAGAGGGAGCCTCATCGATGATGATCTGGATACCTCTGCAGGCATCGGTCTGAGCGTGCTGGGAAGCGACGAATTTCAGAATATCGGTATTTTTGTCTCCTCCGAACGGCCGGTAGACAGGCTCTTTATTTATGTAAACAAGGACATAACAACAGAGGGCAATCTGAACAGTACAGGTAACTGGAGGATTTTCAGGAGTAATTTCAATCAGGCCGGTACATGGAGCGCCGTCCCGATTGCGCGCGTCACTATCAGTGTTGTTGACAGGGCAGACGAGGTGTTCCGTTATGAAATTGAGTTTTCGTCCCCCCAAAATGCTTCTTTTTTCAAAGCAGTGAACAGGCGGGTCTCTACTGTGGCGGATGTATTTGCGACGGAAATAGAGGCCTATGGCACTGATCTGCCTGATGAAGACACGCTCACCACTGTTTCAACGATCTTTACCCAGGGGGTGAATTTCAACACTAGAATACGGGCACTCACGAATCTCACTTTTGGACTTCACTACTCTTTAGACAGGACCGATCAGAACCCCATTTCAGTCGACAGGTCGGTTGGTGGTTTTTTCGAAAATATATTCAGTGATTCCGTTGCAGGTGAAAAGACAAACTTCAGAAGTGACATTACGAGAAATTACGGGGGATCTGCTACATGGCTGACCCATAAATATCTTACGACGGCTTTTCGGATCCAGCGGAATGAATCCTTTGACAACAGAGAAGAAACAGATGTGAGTTCCAATACCTATAACCTGTCTTTCAACTCCGTTCCCCTTCCCACACTGGATGTGACGCTTACCCTGATCAAAAATGATAATTTTGATTTTGACGAAAAGAGCAGTACCAGTGATTCTGTAATTTTAACAGTGGGGTCGCGGCTGTACAGGGATGTGAACATGATCACCGATCTTGGGTATATCAAATCAAAATCATTTGTGAATGACGAAACGACAACGATCCGTCAAATAACCGGTAATATTGATGCTATTCTTACAAGGGAGCTGTCCGGAGCATTGAACTATGGATTCCACTGGACAAATACCGGGGATGAGTCCTCTGACTCAAAAGACGGGTCTGTAATAATGACATACCGGCCCGGCAAATTCATAAATATCAATGGCAATCTGAGTGCCTCTGATTCTGACGGTGACTTAACGGTTTCCGAGGGAATTCAGATTGACTGGCTTCCCCTGCCCGCTGTCAGGGTGAATACGGGCTATCAACATAGCGACTCTGACCCCGGTTCCGTAAAGACCGATACCCTGAGCGGCTATGTTATATGGTACCTTACGAAGTTTGCAGATGTCCGTTTTTCCTATGGCTATACCGTACAGGACGCAGAAACGGAAACAGAGACTTATAACTTTATTACAGATCTCAATTGCAGATTCTGAAAACGAAAATTATAATAAACAGTATCGTGTTGAATAATAATTATGACCCAATCAAATAAGAATATTGAGAAGATGAAGGTCTGGAGACAGAGTGGTTTTTCCGGCTCAGCCTGCTGTCATGTACGGGTTACGGCGCTCTGTCTACTCATAATGCTCGTAATGAGTTGCAGCCCCGGAAGTGTAAAACAATATGTCCGGCCTGATATTGACAAGGCAGCTCTTAAGACGATTGCTGTATTGCCGTTCAATAACTACACGGCCGATAAACATGCGGGAGAAAAAATTCGAAGCAAAATAAACATAGAACTTCTTTTGCGGGGAATCAATATTGTCGAACCGGGAGAAATTGTCCAGGTGCTGAAGGAATTAAGGATACGGTCCATGGAGTCCTTACGAACTGAAGATATCATAAACATAGGAAATATATTAACCGCAGATGCCGTCATCACCGGTTCAGTGGAAGAGTTCGGCATCAGCAAAGGGGTCGCCGTTTCTTACCCGGAAGTGTCTGTCCATCTGATGATGTTTGAAGCATCCTCCGGAGATAATGTCTGGTCAATAGGACATACCGGTGGAGGAGCCAGTTTCTGGACGAGGCATTTTGGTGCTGAAGGAAGCACTTTGAATAACGTATCTGAAAGGGTCATTCAAGAAGCCTTCGAAGCATTCTATTAGGCATATGTCACAGGCCGGCGGCACTCTTATAATGCGCGGTCAGCAGGTGGCCTTTTTGAAAGCCTTGTTATCAATGTATCTATTTGAGGAGTAAAAGGAGAAATAAAATGCATGTTTTAAAAAGATGTGTCTTATCACTCATGATATCTGCACTGTTCCTGACGTTCGGCTGCAGGGGAAATGTTCCGGTCTATCACATGAGTGAGGATATCGACTTCAGTTACTACAAAAAAGTGGCCGTAATGCCCCTTGATAATCTGACCAATGACAAGTTTGCCGGCGAGATTGTGCGGCAGGTGGTAACAACCGAGCTTTTAGCTTCCGGTCTTGTTGATGTTGTATTCCCGGGAGAAGTCAAGAGTGTCATAAATGATATGGGGATTAAATCTGTTTCATCATTGACTTCCGATCAAATCAAGGCGTTGGCCGGTACCCTGGAGGTTGAGGCTCTGGTATTGGGAGCAGTTGAAGAGTACGGCAATGTGAAGATGGGAAATGTGTCGGCCCCCCAGGTTACGCTGAGCTTAATGCTGGCAGATGCCGGTACCGGGTCAATTGTCTGGTCAATTACGAACACACGGGGAGGGGCCAGTTTCATGGCCCGACATTTCGGAGCACGGCATGAAACGATCAGCGAAACGGTTTTGGTGCTTGTAAGAGAAGCAATTCAGACGCTTGAACAGTTCTGATTCGTTGTCAGTTAAACGTCATAAGTCAACAGCCAGTGACCATTGACAAATACCCTGAACAAAAACTCAATATGGTCAAAACAGGATCAAAAAATATCCCACCTGAAGGGGTGATGTAATGAAGAAAAAAATAGTTGTCTTTATTATATTACTCGCTGTTACTCTCGTATCTTTTGCTCTTTACACGGGAATGAAAGAGAAAGAGACAATACAGGCAGGAAATGACGATGCAGATCTGGTGCCGGAGAAGCTTGAAACTGTAATCGCACAAATTAGCGCCGGCAGAACGGAAAGTGAATCCGGTCCTGAGGTGCCTGCCGGCCTGGTGGAGAATGAAGCCCCCGATCTCGTGGATGCTCCTCCCCTGGAATTTGACAGGAAACCTGAAATATATATCGCTGAAAAAGTGGAAGAAGAACAGACGCTGCCTGCAGAAAGAAATGATCCGGAACGTGAAGGAGAACCGGCATTCACAGATGATATCGAGCTGCCCAAAAAAGATGTGCCCGTAAAATCATTCCCCTCTGTTGAAAAGGAAGACGATCCCTTCGAAGGGGAACCTCTCCTCCCTGTGAAGGAGCAGACAGATACGCTGGTGGTTGAGAATGAGGTGAAGCCGGTAGACATGGGCGATGGAGATTCCGGCCTGGAGCCTCCCCTGCAGGGTGAAGAACAGGCCGGAGAGGTACTTTCTCACACAGAGGCGGATGTACCGGTAGATACAGCAGTGGCTGCTTCAGGAACGGCTTTGACGGAGGAAGCCCTGCAGATAGAAGCTCCGCTTGCTGGTTCAAATGTGGTCCAATCTGCCGGGAAGGGGGGGGCGGCAATTGATGATGAGCCTTCCCTCACAGTGATTGACCGGTCAGAAATATTAATGACAGAGAACAGACAGCACGTTCCCGTGGAAAAGGCTGCAGAAGTTATGGAGACAGCAGCCGTCAGGGATGAGGGGGGGAGCGCCGGACCTGTGGCAGCCGGGAAAGTACCGGAAGTGCCTGTGCAGGAATCTATGCCTGATACTTTAATGATACCGCCTGTGATTATCCCTGAGAATGAGATTGTGCGGTCCGAAACAGACCTTGTTCAGCGTGCAGAGAAAGAAGAAGTTATCATTGAAGAGGAGCCTGTCGAGGAAATGGAAGAAGAAATTATTTTTAAAGAGGAGCCTGCCGAAATTGAACCGGAAGAGCCTGTGGAAATAATAGAAAAAGTGGAGCCTGAAAAACCGTTGTATATTCCCCCGGATATCCCGCTCAAAGACTATGGACAGAGAGTGGCCGTTCTTCCCTTTGAAAACTTTACCGAGAATGAAGATGCTCCGAAACACATTTTCCCCCTCATAACAGGCACATTATCGGGGAAAGGGCTTGAGGTGATTGATGAAACCAGCCTGAACGACTTTTTATGTAAAGAGCGGATCCGGTCGACAGGGTATGTTTCAAAAGAACTTGCCGGCAAGATAAGAGAACGGTTCAAGGTGGGAAGCGTTCTCGCCGGATCCATACTTTCATTTTCTTCCGGAGAAAATCCACGCTTCGGAATACTGGCCCGTCTGATTGACTCCTCGGAGGGGGAAATACTCTGGGCAGACTATGCTTCAGCGACGGGTGAGGATTTTCTTACCATGTTCGATTTGGGAAAGGTGAATACACTCGCTCATTTAACTCCGAGAGTTACGGACATGCTGTTTGCTTCCTTTACGGTTGACGGGCTCAACAGAGCGAGTGAACCTGCGCAGAGAATTGCGGTGATGCCTTTCAGGAACAACAGTGACTTTAAGAATGCGGGTATGATAGCAATGCATATGTTCATTATTGAACTGTTAAAAAACCCTGACTACAGGCCTGTTGAATACGGGAATATAAGAAATTCCATTGTGAGCCTGAAAATCAGAAACAAGGGCGAGTTGAGTTTTAATCAAATTAATTCACTCTCGAACACAGTAAGGGCAAAGGGGATTGTTGTTGGTGTAGTGAATAACTACTCTCTGGGGACAGATGTTTCCTCTCCTCCAAAAGTTGATATTACGGTACGTCTCATTGACGGGCAGAGTAATAAAATTGTGTGGTACAGCAGCTCTCAATTGAGTGGTGAGGAAAACATCATTGCCCTTGACTGGGGAAGGATCAGGTCGGTCCATACGGTTGCGTACAGGGTGGTTACCCAACTGGTAGGCGAATTGGCAGCTACGGCGAGGAACTGATTGTCCTTTTATCTTTATCTGCAATATTGATGTATGATGGAACAGGACTGAACGGAAATTTATAATTTGATCATTTCTTTTTTATATCGTAAAATCTGGTCTGAAAGCAGAAAGAGCAGGCTATTGGGAACGAACATAAACAGCATACCGGGAAAGTGCATTTGTATGAGAAGACCACTTTTATTTCTTGTCCCCGTACTCGTAATCATAATTTTGTCCGGTTGTGCAGCTCCCTTTCATGATAAAAAAACGCTGGCCCTTGTGGACGGTGAACCTGTCACAACCAAAGATCTTGAATATTCCCTGGAAATAGCGCACCGGAGAGAAGACCTATCCACTGCGCGTCAGCTGGATATTCCGGTCTATGTGCAGAAATTAATAGACGACAGACTTATTACACAGGAAGCTCGCCGGATGGGCATGGAAGAGTATCCTGAAGTCCGGGACAAAATAGATGCTTACATAGTGAGGGAATCGGTAAGCAGGCTTTATAACGAAGAAGTGCTGAACAAGATAGTTATTTCCGATGATGAAATTGATGAATTTTACCGGGTGAATTATGAACGTCTGCACATAGATATAGTTGAGGTTGAACGGGAAGAAGAGGCAGCGGCACTCCTGGTGGAGCTGAAAGAGGGCACGCCTTTTGAAGAGGTAAGCAGGAACTATCCTGCGAGCTTTGCGAAAAAAGAGGGTGACAGTTACATCTTCAACCGCTCATCACTGACTCCTTTTATGATGGAGGCACTCGACGGCCTGGAACCCGGAGAATTCAGTGATGTAAAGTCG
The DNA here is from genome assembly GCA_945786855.1 of Thermodesulfovibrionia bacterium. Classification (GTDB taxonomy): domain Bacteria; phylum Nitrospirota; class Thermodesulfovibrionia; order UBA6902; family UBA6902; genus CALZGI01. The sequence continues at coordinate 7,401 of CALZGI010000244.1, forward strand.
ATTCAGGGAAAGCACTACATATTTAAGCTGAACAGCAGGGAAAACGCTTCCGAGGAAGAATTCGAGAATGTCAAAGATGACATAGCGGGAGCATTGAGGAAGCAGCGAATTCAAGAACGTGAAGATGATTATCTGGCCCAGATGCATCGGGAAGCAACTATTGATGCTAATCAGGAAATTATTGATGCTATTCAGTTTGGCAGTGAGAATGAAGAAAGGGGGCAATGGCTGAAAGACGGCAGACCGCTGATTGAAGTAAATGGTGAAGTTCTTTCTGTCGGACAGTTTTCTGCCATGCTGACATCCTCTGATAAAAGCACAAAAGAAAGAACTCTCAAAAAGTGGCTGGACCGCAAACTTGTTGACCAGGAAGCACTCAGCCGGAAGTACGAAGAAACCCCGGAATTAAAGGAGCAGTTAAACATATATAGCAATCAGGTCATAAAGAATATATTTACAAAAAATGTCATTGCTTCAAGAATAAATATTGCTGATGAGGATGCTAGAGAATATTATTCCAGAAACCGGGATTTATACACATTGCCTGTCCAATACAAAATACAGCAAATGTCTCTTGATTCACAGGAAGAGGCAGAGGAGGCGTTGAAAAGTTTAAAAGGAGGCGCGAATTTTTCCTGGCTGGCCAAGGCAAGGTCTGCAGATTCCTTCGCTGAGATGGGGGGAGTTGCTGGGTGGAAAATAAGAGATAGTCTCGATCTGCCTGTAAGGGAAATCATTGATACGCTGGAGAGCGGTGAAATCAGTCAGCCCCTGCAAATAGGCGGTTACTTCAGAATTGTGAGGCTTATGGAAAAGACAGAGCCCGAAGCAGCGCCCTTCGACCGCGTGAAAGAAATCGCTTCCAAGGCTGTGTTTAGAGAGAAGTATCGTGAGTTATATGATGAATATGTAAATGAATTAAGGCAAAAGGCCGCAATAGAAATCAATGATGATGCAGTCCGCTCATATGAGACAATCTTTAAGGAATAATTTTAATGTCTGAGGATAAAGGGGAATATATTGAAACCTAAGCATTTCATTTTCATGCTGTTTCTGATGGTCACAGCGTTCCTATTTGTTGTCTCCTGCGCGCCTGAGAAGAGGGTCCGAAAAAAGTTTACGCCGAAGGCCTGCATGGAATGCCATACTGAAATGCAGAGCGAACTTGACAAGCAGTATGTGCATGATCCCATGATCAAGCGGGATTGTGAGGCATGTCATCTTCGCCATGGAAGGCTTGCAGTCAGGTCATTCGTGGAAAGAGAGGAAATAAAGCTCTGTTATACCTGCCATACCCGGATGAAAGCCGATGTTGCGAATATGGCAAGTGTGCACGCTGTTATCCAACAGGGTAAATGCCTGCCATGCCATAATCCTCACGCTTCGAATAATACATTTCTTCAGGAAAAAACCGGAAGTGATCAGTGCCTTTCCTGTCATGACAGTGAGCCATTTACGAGGTCGAGGCGCCACGAGCCCCTTGGTGACGGATGCCTTATCTGCCATTCTCCCCACGGATCGCAGCACCAATATAACCTAATCAAGGAGGAAGTGGAGCTGTGCAGGTCATGCCATGGGTACGAAGAGAACAGCTTCAGGACATCCCACAGAGAGTACCCCGTTGAGAAGGCCAGGTGTTCCGGCTGCCATACGTCTCACAGTTCGTCGAATGACAAGCTGCTGAGGGAGTCGGTTCATGAGCCCATGGGACTTGTACAGTGTGATTCTTGTCATAAGCCGACGAATGACCCGGAACCGCTGGACGTGATCGCACCTGACGGCACACTCTGTTACGGGTGTCACACAAAAGAGAAAGAAGAGTACATGACAGCATTCAGGCATCCTTTTACGGACGGGAATAAATGTATGAGCTGCCACGATCCACATGCTTCAGATTACCCGAAAGTGACGTTGAGAGGGAAAAATGATCTGTGCATGAGCTGCCATACTGACAAACCGAAGATTGACGTGGGCAATCTCCATGAACCTGTCAGACAGAAAGGCTGTACGGCCTGTCATGATCCTCATGCGTCAGATTACAAATATTACCTTGAGGCGGATGAGAAAGAAATATGTTTTACCTGTCATCCCGATGAGGAAAAAAGTTTAAAAAGCGCTCCCTATTCACATGAGCCTTTTTCAAATATTGAATGTTCAAAATGCCATGATTCTCACGGTTCAAATTATCCTGATATGATGAAGGTTCCCATGGCAGAATTGTGTTATACATGCCACACTGATGAAGCACAGAAGTTTTTCAGAATTTACGTTCATCAACCGGTAAAAGACAGACAGTGCAATGCCTGTCATGCTTCACACGTAGCTGAGCACGAAAATTTACTGAAGGATTCGCAGTCCGATCTTTGCATGGCATGTCATGATAATATGTATCTCGAAATGTCCGAGGAGGGAACTCATCCGTTGTTCAGGGACAGGAAATGCGATACCTGTCATGACCCTCATGCGAGTGATAATGTTGCATCGACAACCATGCCTCCGAAGATCCTCTGTTTTACCTGTCACGAACAGCTCATGGATGATTTGGCAGAGAGCGCAGTTGCCCACCTCCCGGCAGAAGAGGGTAAATGTACTGAATGTCACAATCCTCACGGTACGAGGCTCAGATATCAGATGCAGAACCGTCCCAATGAACTCTGTCTCTCCTGTCATGAAAGAATAATTACCGCAACTGCCAGGAAGGGTCATATTTATATGGATGAAGGTGACTGTCTTAGCTGTCATGATTCCCATCATTCGAATATAAAATATTTACTCACCGGAAAGGACCCGAAGATCTGTGTTCAATGTCACTCTGTGGATACGGAAAGGTTGTTAAGCGTGCATAGAGAGTCACTCGAAAATATCAGCCACTGCACAAGCTGTCATGAGCCTCATGTAACAGAGGCCCCCGGCCTTTTGAGGGAGGTTACCCATGAGCCGTTTACCAGGGGAGAATGTGAGGCCTGTCATGTATAACAGTGGATGTGGGAGAGGGAAAGCCCAAAAACTCGTCAGAAAAAAGAGAAATATCTCACCTATGATAATGTGCTTTCTGTATTTTATGTGCAGCTTTGTACTGTTTACTGTTCTGCCATTTAATGACACACTCGTATTGGCGTTAGAGGAACCTGAAACAATATTTACCATACAGGTTGCAAGCCACAGGAATACAAGTGCCGCCCAGGATGAATATGATCATATAGTTCGTACACTGGACAGGGAGAGCCTGGATTTCCTTCGGATAGAAAAAATAGGACAGTATTATTCCTTGCGCCTGGGTAAATCGAAAGACCGTGCTGATATGGAGGCTTTGTCAAAATCAATTACATCTCAAATCCCCTCTCACCGGATAATGGATGCTTATTTTATTGAGGAAAGAATAATCAGGATCTATCAACCTGTGACTGCCGAAGAAAAGCCGGAGAATAAAACAAGAGCAGTAGAAAAACCTTTGCCGGAAAAAATTTCTCAGGAAAAAGATGAAGCTGAGAAAAAA
>CALZGI010000245.1 GCA_945786855.1 Thermodesulfovibrionia bacterium
TCCAGCTCTGTCTTCATAAAATCCATGGCGGATTTATCTGAGGTGTCCTTTTTGTCTTTAGGAATTTTTTTATGCTCCGGGACTTCGTACTTCAACTGCTCCGGGGGATAATGGCACTGAACACACCCGATGTCTTTATGCATACCCTCTTTCCATGAGAAATATGCCTTTTTGATCACCCTGGGATAACTCAACACATGACAGTATCCGCAGAAGAACTGGGTTTTCACATCAGGGACAGATATCCTGCCGCTTTCCTTATGGGCAGTTTCTGACGAACCTCCAATTCGCGGAGTAACGAGGGACATAATAATGACAATGAGTATAACTCCCTTTTTCATTGTGCTCTCCTTCTCTTAGACTCTATAAGAACATTCACAATCTTCATAATAATCTCCCGTGGACCGAAAACGGAACGGGCATATCTTTTTTCTTTACCGCATCAAGAAATTCTACAAGCGCCTCCAGCGGCGTATCCTTATGGTGATGACACCCACTGCAGGAATTTGGTTTCTTGTCCACTCCTCCAGCTCTTATGCTCTCCTCGGGCGAAACAAATTCAAATGTATGGCTGTGCTCATGTCCTTTTGATTTTGGCATGTGACAGGCAATGCAACTTCCAAAGGTATGGATTCTGTGCGCCGCCTTTCTCGTCATTGACGAGTGACAGTTTGTGCAGAGACTGTCCGCAATATACTTTGTTTGGGATTTATGGGGAGACTTATGCGCTCCCTCCTGGTGAACGCCGTGACAGGTCGTACACGCTACCCCAGCTTTTTCGTGAGCGCTTTCCTCCCACTCATTGTATTGCTGATGGTGCTTCTTTTCATCATCAAGCTCTTCATCATAAAACAGGTAGAGTGGTTGCCCTACTTTATACCCATATGCAAAGGCATACTTTTCCGGGAATCCTTCTTTGGTCGGAAATACCTCTGCCCTGCTCGCCCCCCAGTTATGACATTGACCGCACACCATGGATCGGAGTTTCCACGGAAGTTTTGCCGGATTGATAATGGTATCCTTCTCTTTGTCAAAGATTATCTTTGCTGCCCGAATGTGGCTGCTTCCCGGTCCATGGCACGCTTCACATGAGATGCCGAGATCAACCCAGGTTGTCTTGAATGAATCGGAGGCCTTGTTGTAGTTTATCTCCAGCCCCGTCACATGACAGCCGGCGCACGCAAACTGCCATGACCTTCCGGTGTCGCTCCAGTATTTGCCGTTCCCCGGATAGTGTTTTTCGAGACCGCGATTGTCTTCCCATTTCTTCTCCCCGATCTCCCACTCAACGGGGAGGACATGCAATTCACCATTGGGAAATTCCGTTACATAACTCTGATCCCTGTTGATGCCTAAAACGTATTTAACCTCGTAATCATGGATCTCCCAATCAGGTCCGATTGTATTTACATAATATTTTCCGTCTTTTTTTGTCATTGTCGTTATACTCTTTTCCCGCGCCATCTGCGGGGCCTTGCCGGTGACTTTTACGGTCAGCCTGTTATCTCTCTCAAAATCTCCCATGACCGAAAATTCATTGGCCTCCATCATAAACTTGGAATGCAGAGTATGCTTCCAGGAATCATGCTCTCTCCAGTGGCAATCTTTGCATTTGTCAGCGCCGACGTACTGAGGCTCCCCTAACACATCATAACTCAAAGAAGAATTTCTCCCGGGAACAATTATTAAGAGACATGCAAATAAAATTGTCCACGTGCCCCATATATAGGAATTCCGTTTCATCTGTTACCTCCGTCTATCAATAATTTCATATGTTTGCAAAATCAAACCTCACTCATGGGTGACATGCACCTTATCCTCAAGCGGGATGACCTTTGTCAGTATTGTGTAAAGAAGCGTAAGCGCGGCTATCAGACCTATCAGAGGTGCAATCTCATGCGCGTTCGGTATATATTGTATTTCTCCCAGTTCATGGTAAAGGGGAATGAGTTGAGCAATTGATATCAGATTAATTCGATATGCAGCAATCGCAATAATGACAATCACTGATACAATAAAGAGCCCGCGGCGAGTTCTGAACTTTTTAAACATAGTCATGATCATCGCTGCATAGAGACCGACCATGTTGATTAAGAATACAATCAGGTATCTGCCCGTAAATAAATGCCATGTTTCTATACCCTCCACGGTCCCACTGTATCTGAGTATCAGGTAGTCAAAGGTGTCAAGGAATACGGTAGCAATCAGAAAAAAACACAGCATGATCCCCATGTGGTTATAGGTCGTCCTGCTCACCAGTTCTTTCTTCTTGACCCATGAAGTTATAATGGTAACGAGAATGACAAGGGCAAAACCGCTTGCCAGTGCCGATGTCACAAAATGGACGGGCAGCAGGGGAGTATTCCACATTTCCCGTGCCTTGACAACTCCGAAAATTGTACCCGTAAACGAATGTACAACGATAAGGGCATACGGTACAGCAATAATACCTAGGATCTTGGCAATTTTTTTGCCCCTGACGCCTGCCTTCCCAATGGTTACATATATGGTCGATACCAGCTCTGCCATTAAGAGAGCCATAAATCCCATGTAACTGGATGACGAAATGAAGAACATCGAGGTTTCATTTCTGAGCAGAAAGGGGATCTTCATTGCCCTGAAGGGGTTCCCTACATCCATCATTACACAGCCCATGGCAGCGAAAATGCACATAATACCGATAAGAATTGCGCGCGTCCCGATCGGGTGGTAATCATCACGTCCAAATCCGTGTATTAAAAGACCGACCATGGTCGCTCCCGCGCTTAAGCCAATGAAGAATGCCAGCCCCGATATAAGTATGCCCCATGGGACCATGTCACTCATGTTGGAATGAACGTGTCCTTCCGCCAGAGCGATAACCGCACCCGATAAACCCACACCTGCTATGATCAGCAGAACCAGACAGTACAGGTAAAATTTCATGCCGGCGGCAGCTAAATTCTCTATGGCATAAGCTGCTGCGTCTTTAACAACTTTCATTTCATTAATCCTCTGATATCCGGTGAAATCCAGATTGGTTTATACCACGCCATGGGTTTTCTTTTAGGACGGGTCAGATACCATATTTCAGGACCGGTGTTCAGTCCAACTTTAAGTCGGAAATTCCTCTCACTTGCGATTAATCTGGAAACTGGACTATCAGGATCATTGAGATTCCCGAATGTCCTGGCCCTGTTCGGGCATACCTCAACGCATCTCGTGGTCTTGCCTCTTCTTGTACGGTGTACGCAAAAGGTGCATTTTTCCACTACCCCGTCAGTGCGTATGGGAACCAGAGGGTTTATCTTTCTCTCCGGAATCACTGGCTTTGACCAGTTGAACCTGCGTGCGCCATATGGGCATGCTACCATGCAATACCTGCATCCGATACATTTGTTGTAATCCATCATAACGATTCCGTCATCGCTCTTGTACGTCGCTTTTGTAGGGCAGACCTTTGTGCAGGGCGGATCGTCACAATGGTTACACTGGACCGGCATATACACTCTGTCTCTCCTCAATCTTCTATACAGGAGTCCATTTCCGTTCCCATGGTCGTTGAGTGGCGCATTTTCATTTATGATCATTCCTGGTTTATACTTGGTCTGCAATACCATAATGTAAGGGGGGTTGATAGAATCTGGAACGTTGTTCTCAAGTTTACAGCCGTAAGAACACCGTCTGCACCCTATACACAGGCCGAGGTCAATGACCATGCCGAATCTGGCACCGGGGATGGGGGGGGGCGTCTCAATGTCTTTCCCGATCGATCCTTTTATGCCCTCTGACATTTTCTTTACTATTGCATCTATCATGCTGCCAAAGGCCTGCACCTCTCCCGGCACGAGCACTCCGGCACCCACAATGCCGGCGAGTTTAACTATTTCTCTCCTCGTCAATTTACGCATAATGAAATACGCCTTACCTTCAAATTGGTTTAATGAATAATCTATCTTTGAGAACGTGCTGTAACTCACTACAAAGCAATGTTGATGCCTGCTGTGCACAATAGCTCCGGAACACATAAAAAACTGGGAGTTACAAGCAATGGATTCATCATGTCGCTGTTTGTTCATAATTATTTGTTACGTTTAAGTAACATCCCAGCCGTTTTCATTTTTAAACTTGTGTATAAATAAAACGTTGTAAATTTCAGCAGGTTGCAAATAATCATGAGAGGCATGATGTTACGTTTTGGTAACATGATGCTTTGACATTTACCAAATTGATATGGGGGTCATGCTCAGTTTCAAATGCAGTCTCAGGCGGGAAAAGGATCCGATGAATGCCTATACATCAACGTTCGATTTCACTTAAATCAATACCAAAGGCTTTCAATTTCTCCCACAGAGTCTTTCTACTGATACCAAGAATTTCAGCGGCCTTCGTCCTGTTCCTGTTTGTTGATTTTAAAATTTTCATTATATGCTCTTTCTCAGCTTCAGCCGTTACTTCAGCAAGGAGGATCGGATCGCGGGGAGGATCATTTTGACCCTTTACAATGTTCGATACTTTTTTCATGTCACCGCTTCACCTGGAGGACCGTTTATGTGATCGCACTCTTTTCCTCCATTTTATAATGCAATTTGAATGCCTTCGCGGCAGGGGAAACCGAAAGTTCCCGTATATGCAGTCAAAAGAATAGACAAATAAAATATTAGGGAATACAGGCAGCACCGGCTGGTTAAAAGTTGATACTATTTTGTAACAAATTTTTTTTATTGTTCAGTCCGATACTTTTATAATATAATTTCTTTTAATACAGTAACCTTCGTGTTTTTGCCCCTGAGATAGCCGTTACCTTCCCGTAACACCGCAAAGGAAATCTGTCGACCCTTCTACTCATTCAGTCGTTTATCTGCACCTTGATACTGATGACGGAAGAACCTTTTTACGCACAATTTTTTGTAATGCCCTTTTGTACATTTCTTTCGATTTACTGTTTTCACCTTTCATCTCATAGGCCCTGCCAAGTTCATAGTAGGTCATTTCGGAGTAAGGGTTTGTTGAGAGAGCATCAGTCAGCACCTCAATTGCATTCTCTATATCACCTTTCAGGATTAGTGCTGCACCGAGGCCTGTTCGTGCATCATGAGAATGAGGGTTCAGCTTGAGAGCTTCACTGAACTCAGCAAAGGCTTTTTGGGCCTCATTTTTCTCGATATAGAGGAAACCCAGGAGCACATGAGACTCAGCCATGTCCCCCTTTGCTTTCAAAGCCCTTTTGACAGCATCGACTGCAAGATCAAAATGTCCATCCTCGGTAAATGTTAATGCAAGGTTATATTCACTGTGGGCTATCAGTATCGACTCTGCTGTATTTTCATTTCGGGGAGAGACCATTTCCTTCATTGTCTTCTCATCTATCTCTCCAAGAACATACTGTATGTGTCCTTCGAGCGTATGCTTATACGTAAGAGCATGCCCTGCAAGGGTATACACGATCTGTCCGCCCCTGTCAATTAAAACAGTAGAAGGATAAGCATGAATGCCGTAATCGCCAAAGACCTTTCTGTCCGGATCTATAAGTACCGGAAAGTTTATGCCTTTTTCTATCAGGGTAGTGCTTATGGCCCCCCCTGCGCCCACCTCTGCCGTCAGCCCGATTACCTGAACATTTCTATCTTTAAACCGATCGGCGATGTCCTGCCCGTCCTGTAATGCCAGAAGGGAACGGATCTGATTGCTTTTCCAGTAAATCAGTATTACTACAGAATTTTTGTATTGGTTCAGGGAAACTTCCTTCCCTTCAATCGACCGGAGAGAGAACCCCGGAGCAGTCATTCCCGGGGATATATCAATAGCAAAGGCAGGAACAAAGTATAAAAGCATAAGAGAACAAATAACCATGAATATGGGCTTTATGGCATGATGATCCTCCCTTGCCTGAAACCAGACTTTCAAAATTTTTATTTTGAGAATTAGATGCATATAAGCAGATTCCCATCCCCTTCAAACACGTCTTTATACCCACTCAATTCGCAAATAAGATGCCACAAGGCAATTTCAATAATTATGAGTGGTATTAAATGAGAACATGTTACAAATAGATAATTAATAGCGGGCATTGAAAATCATGAATTCTATCCCTGTCACCCTATAGTCTCAATCTGAGTTAAATAACGAATAATTGAGGATTTTTGCCCATGGAGCCGGGGTGAAATCCCTCCATATGTTTAACTTTATTACATATTTGTCAATCTTATTTACAGGCATCAATCTTGCTCAATTAATACGCGATGAGAATAGATATGAATAAAGTTGCCAAGGCACTTGCCATTTCTCCTGGCATTATCGCCCTTGTTGTCATGGCCGTCTGGGCATCCCATGTCGAAGCCTTTGAGACTCACAATAATCCCAAAGAGAATAATGGCGGACACTGTTCGTCGATTAACTGTCATCCCGGTTTCGCCGGTGACAATGATACAAGCCACACGTTACACACTGGCGGAGACAACCCCATGATAACCAATTGTGATTTGTGCCACATGAATTCAGATGAGGATAACACCCTGATGTCGTGGAGCGCCTATGATAGCAATAAGGGGTATGGTTGCACTGGTTGTCACGGCAGAGACTATGGTGAGGCTATTGAGAGGAATTATGGTGATTTCCTCATTGCAGGAATGCCCAAGGCCAGCGGCTGGGGCCTCCGCAGGGTGCATGCATTAAAGGGCGTTCCCAAGTGTATATTTTGCCACGCAGATAAGGAGCCACTGCCTGAGAATGTGAATCCACCATATTATCTGGACCCGAATGCCGAAGTTAACCTTACTAACTCCTGCCAGGATGGCCTTGATAATGACGGCGACGGGCTCTATGACAATGTAGATCCGGATTGTGCGAATGCAAAAATGGCTTATTCTGGCGACAAAGAAGGCACATGTAATCGTCCTGCCGATTGCTGATCATGAGATACATATAATTAATAACTGTTCCTCATACCTGACTATATCCGCAACAATTCTATATCGGGCATCAACAATTAGATGATTCTCGACGCTTCCTGTACATTACTTCATTCTGCTGAGTCGAATGACAGTATTTTCGAAGTGCTCCTGCAATTGCCTACAAAATCGAGATATTCCATGGATGCATTCAATACTTCAACCATCAGGGTGGAATGAAGGCCATCTTCACGGCTGCAGTTACTGACCTGAACAGGGACGTGCAAAGTATCTTTATTTGAATGGATAAAGAGGTGCATCAGGGTATGTAATGGGAGACACATTCTTGTGTCGATACACATGCAGCGTTCTGTTATATGTGATATTACTCCAAATGAGGAAATGGTGCCAAAGTAAATTTTCGCACCAACCTTCGTATTTGTTTGCCTGCACTGATTCATGAAAACGCCCCTACAGTTTTCCTTCATAGGACCTCCTTTACATGGATGCTCTGGCCATGCAGGTTAAACTGACAGTTTCCATACACATCTGCTCTGCACATTGAAATAGAGCAAATTAAATGCCACTGCTGCTACGCAAATGGCAACGCCGCTGATTATATCAGAAATTTGAAGACATTTAGCCAAGTCGACGATACCTTTCAGCGCAAAGTCGTTACTGCAGGGGAACAATAATTACTTCAGTCGTAACATTCCGGTTACAACCGGATTGTTCAATGAGTCCCTTCAGGCTGGCTTTTTTCTTTACGTACAGTCTAAGACATGATTGACAAATCACACTTTAGGCAAATTATGCAGAGCTACTGAATGTGTTCTTCATATGACCTTTACCAATTACTCTTCCCTGAGCAAATCAAGCACATCTTCAAAATTATTCATAGCAGAATCAAGGAGAATTACAGCGTATTTCATGTTATGTACCCCTCCTCCATATTTAACGATGCGCAGATTTTCCTGTCCCTCACGCATCATTTCCATTGCCCTTTCCAATTTTTCTTTGGGCACTTTCCCATTCGCTTTGCCGATAGCAGTCTCCGCCTCTTTTTCAATCTCGCCGGCATATCGCAATTCTTCTTCAGTCTTATCTTTCCATTCTTTCCCCATGGATTCATACTTTTCTGTGTGGCAGGCGACGCAGGCTTCAGTTGAACCATGCAGAACCCTTTCTCCGTTGACCTGTCTATTTTCCACATGACATCCAATACAATTGGTTTTCACATCGTACATGAGACCCGGCGCTGTTGCCGCATCCTTCCGTTTGTCACCGATTAAAATCAGTTTTTGATATTCATGATGATCAGGATGACAAATCACGCAGGCTTCTCTTACGGGATCTAAAAATGCCACTTCCTCATGCTGAATAGGCCTGTGACAATCAAAACATTTCGCATTCTGTCCTGACACATGCTCTGAATGCATCAACCTCTTGTCTTCCGCTTTTTTTAGCATCTCAACTGAGTATTCATGACAATCAAAACAGTTTTCTTCCTTGATCTCGCCATTCCCCTGCACAAGCTCATAATGACAGCTCCAGCACGGCACTTTAGCTTCTTCAAGTGATTTATGAGTAATGGCTTTTTCGTCTGCATCCATATCTTCCTTTTTTTGTTTTTGCAGCGACGTTGAAGGTATTTCATGGCATAATGAACACTTTGCTCTCCCTTCATTAAACTTCGCTTCCTTAAAATGGCAAAGATAGCATGCCTGTTTTGTGACTTCAAAATGCTTTTCTGTTCGTATGTGCTGATGGCATGTATCGCAATGAAGGGTCTGTCCCTCTATCGATTTTTCCTTATGGGTATTGTGGACATAAAAAATCTTTTCCGTAAATTTCAGTTTCTTGTCCATAAACTTCTGAGGTGGATGGCATTCGTAGGTTGTGCAGCTGCTGTCGCTTACCCGCGCCGGTTTCCGAACGGCCGGGGTATCTGTGCCCAGATATGTAAAAAGCTGTCCAAGTCCCTTGAACCTGGCCTTCACTGACCGCTTTTCACCCGGCGGGTAATGACAGTCAACGCATGGAATGTCTTTTTCACCGTGCCTGGAGTTTTTCCATGAGTTGTAGTACTTTTTCATGATGTGGCAGGAGCCGCATGCAGCAGGGCGGGAAGTATAGTATTCAGCAGTGAGTATTCCTGCAGCTGCAATGAAAACAATTATGATGAGAACTGTCAATAGAATTTTTTTCGACATTACCCCATGCTTTTTTCAGACAGACAAACTCCTTATACAATTTAATTTTCAATAATCGTCATCATACAATAATGTAGTTGTGCAAAGAGCATGCCTGATACAGACAAGACACTTTCCGAGTGTGGGGATCCACATATCAAAGCAGTATTCCATGTCTGATCAGTGGGGGCAACACAACGTAAGATAATAAATAATAAATTTTACTGCAGATTTTTCAATACCTTTCGATCCCGAAATTCTATCTCTCATTCTGCACAGTACAATGCAGAATGAAAAGCGTCAAAGTCAAAAAACTGACTTACATTTTTTAAGCATCACATTCCGATAACTGATTGGTATCTTCTCTCCATCGGAGGAAGCAACGTAAAAGTGTTACTATTTTGGAACATGAGCAAACTATTCAGTTATGTCGTCTGCAACAGGCAATATTGCTTTGATATACGGTGAATTATCTTACTTCAGATGAGAATTCTCTGTTACCTTCTGGTAACACAAGCCAATCAGATTTATACAGAAATGCGTTGGCTGCGAAACGTTTGAGATTCGCAGCGTGATAACACAACAGATAGTGATGATTGGAACGGTTAATCTAATGGCCTGATTTATATAGGCAATTAAGAGAAAAAATTATCGCCTACATTTCTCTCCCTATTCTGCCGCTCTCTATAAGTAGTGGTAAATTGCAAAAACGTACAGTTGATGCATGCCTTTTATTGTTTGGTATGTTATTTGCTTTTTATTAATAAAAGAACGGGAGACAGGATGAGAAAATCATTCAGATCAGGCATTTTCATTTTAATAGTTACACTCACATCCCTGAGTTTTCATTTATCTGCTCATGCACTGTCATCACTTCAATCCGCTGAAGGAATAATAATAGTGTCAGGGCAGAGTGCAATGATTGATATCAACGGCACCAGTTATCTTATCTTGAAAGAAAATTCCGCCTATGCTCAATTCAAAAACCGTCATATAAAGATGTATAACATTCGCATAGATTATATGAATGGAAATCGGATCATTGATTTTACAGGATTTCGCTTTATCGACGCCTACGCATAAAAGAAAAGGGAGATCATGGTGGATCTCCCTTAATGGTAATCTTTCAAGTCCCTTGCAGCAGTTATGGGAAGACTGGAGGACTAATCATCCTGCAGATCTTCATCATACACATATCCCTCTCTTAATTCTTCCACTTCCTGCATGACGCCGGACCGCTTTTCTTCGCCCATCATCATTGTGCTCGGGAGCTCTTTTGCCTCTTTTATATACTCTCCTTTGCCGGATGCTTCAGTCTCTATTTTCTGTTCCGGCTGCTTGACCTGCACCGGTTCGGAAGCAAATGAAAAAACAGACATGCTCACAAGGAAAAGACTCAAAGTTAACATCGTCACATACTTCATAATCAACACCTCCTCTCTGATTGGAACCCTTATGAATCCCGCCCATTCCATTCTTCCTCGTTAAAATGTTTGTCCCGGGCGGGACCTTAGTATCAATCTATTTATGAAAAGAGTACCATTTAAACCTGTAAATGTGCTGTAAATGTTTGTAAAGAATTGGTAAATATATTTCTGGGGGAGGTTTTTGATTTCTATTCAAATGTTATGTCGCGGGATAAATATTGAAATGCTATGGCTGGATCATTTATTTTGTTCCATCCACTCCTGAGCAAGTCTTTCTGCTTCTTTTATACTGCTCGACTCCATGGTTCCTGCCGCCTTCCCGAGCATCCTCCTGCTTTCTGTATCTCCGTGCAGGACTCCGAGTTTCCACCACATACAGGCCAGTACGCTGTCTTTGGGGAAACCTGATCCTTTCCAGTACAATTCACCCATATCTCCGAACGCTCCAGCATGACCCTGTTCAGCCGCCTTTCGGATCCATTCAGCCCCCTGAACGGGATCGAGGGGAACTCCCCGCCCGTCGCGGTACATTGTGCCGATACTGTGCTGGGCCATCGCATCGTTTCTCTCAGCGGCCCTGCGGTACCATTTTGCAGCCTCCGAAAGGTCCTTTGAAACACCGAGCCCCTGCTCATACATGACAGCAAGGTTGTTCAGTGCGGCAGGAAAGTCCTTTTCGGCGGCCTTCGTGTACATGTACACCGCGCTTTCATAGTTTCTTGCAACACCTCTTCCTGTTTTATATCTGTTCCCCATTCTGGTCAGTTCGCGGGGGTCGTCAACGGGGTCTTTCTCATCTGAAACGGGATTCCCCTCCGAATCCACCAGAATGGCATCATCATCAAACCCGCCGTCACCCCACCATCCGCATGCATGCGTGACGGCCTGATCCGCACTCAACGTGCAAAGAAAAACAAACAGGAGCAGACAGGGTAACTTCAACATTTCCGTAGTTTTCTGCACTCCCCTTCGCTCCCTGTTACTTTAATCGTGTCTCCCTTTTTAATTGTACCACCCCTCAGCACTACTGCAAATATGCCTTCTTTGGGCATGACACAGTCTCCTGCCTGGTAATATATTGCGCAGCGTTTATGGCATACTTTTCCGATCTGACTGACTTCTATCTCGATATCTTCTCCTACCGTGATTCGTGTGCCTACGGGAAGACTGACCAGGTCAATCCCTTCGGTTGTTAAATTTTCGGCAAAGTCTCCGGAACTCACATCAAGTCCCATTTTCTGCATCTTCATTATACTTTCACGTGCGAGAAGGCTTATCTGCCTGTGCCATTCACCGGAAGCATGGGCATCTGATTTTATCCCGTAATTTTCTTTTATGAAAGCGGTATCAACCGCTTTTTTTCTGACACCTTTCCTCGTGCTCGTGTTTATTGAAACAATTCTGGCATCCATAATAAGGCACTCCTTTGTTTTACCGGCAGCATCAGGCCGAGTTGGACTTCCTCCTCATCTTATGTTTACTGACAAATACTGCATCGGTTAAAAAACAACAGACATCAACATCTTCACATTTTTTGCAGGAATCGCATTTTCTTTCCTCGCTGTTTAACAGGCAATCAAGAATTTTGGTTATATCCTCTCTCAAGTTTGGATTCGTGCCAATGTTCATGGTCCCTCCTTCCTGCTCTATACATTAAGTCCACAATAGTTAACTGAAATCATTGCAAATTTAATACCCACAACTAAAAACAAACAATTCCGCCTCCTCTATTAAGAATAAACAGGAGGTTACAGAATATTTATCAGGACCGGACAGTATGACATTAGCTCATCGTGTTACGATTGAGTAGCGACAGACTTTATACGTTACTTTTTCGTAACATTAGGATGAAGCAGCCAATTATGGGCTTATTTTTTTTCTGTTTTGTCTTTCAGCTCATCATCAGTTTCGGTCAGCCCGGACGTAGACTTCTTAAAGCCTGTTATCGCCTCACCCAGTCCCCTTCCTATTTCCGGCAGCCTGGATGAACCGAAAAGAACCACAACAATTACTAAAATGATGCCTAACTCTGTTACTCCAAGTCCAAACATGTGCACCTCCTTTTACTTTTCATATCGAGGTTGAACCTCGATATGCTTTCGTTCTTCCCGCAGGTCAAACAATTGATGGAACAAACTCCCCGGTTTCATGACATCCTCCATGATATCGGAGTGAAAATTACTCTTATGAACATTGGAAAAAAACCCGGGGGTAAAGTCCTTGTGGCATGAAATGCAGACACCCACCTTTTCCATGCGGTCGCGCTGGTCTTTTGTCAGAGGACCGGAGAGGGGCCAGTGGTGCCCTACTGTCTGAAGCTGTTTATCATCCCGTGTAACGACCTGGTCAAGGTCCATGGGAAGTTCGGGAATGGGCGGAATCTGTATCTGCGCGTTTCTGCTGATAATCTCTCCTTTTGCCGTGGCTACATCCACGTAAACCCCCTTTGTGTAGGATTTCAGGTAGCGCCCGTCATGGGTGCCGTAGCCAAGGGCTTTGCTGCTTGCATGGCAGGACGCGCACGTGCGGGCCTGCCTCGACACCGTATGGGGCTGGGCAGGAGACATGTCAATGCCTCTTTGCCCTTCCGGCCCCCCGTTTTCCAGATCTGCGGGGGTCCTCCAGATTTTATTCTGAACAAGGGTCTCTCCGTCAGGACTGATAACCGTCGTGATCTGCTGGCATCCCGGAATGATCGGGCTTACACGTCCCTCACCATTGATCCCGAGTACAGGGTTCTCCCATCGCAGATAACCCCTTGCTTCCGAAGCCTTGCCCGGACCTTTCACCTCACTTCCATCCCTTCTGGATTCTGCAGTGTGTCCATCGGGAAACTGTACGTTCCCCGATGCAATCCAGTCAGTGGAAGCCTTATTATCCGAATAATCCACCTTCACATGGCAGCCGTAACACTGGGGGGCCCATGCTGAATGGCATGCATAGCATTCCAGTTTTTCAATATGCTTTTCGATATTCACCATCGACGCTATGGCTGCGCCCGGATTCTGCCATGTGTTATTGATTCGAAGTGAATTGAGCGTGGGTACTTCAAAGTCCAGACCGCTGGCCGAATGCACGATGACTTTTTCCCCTTTCCTTACCACGTTTCCGAAAGGATTGCCCCTCGCCGTAATCAGATACCCGTCTTTCGGCGGATACCACGTGTTGTAAATATGGTGCGTATGAGTGGGGTCACTGACCAGACCGCGGGGTTTATCCATATCAAGTTCGGCGCCGAATTCGTCGCCCCATCCCAGCGGCAGCTCCCATGGATATTTTGTTGCCGTGCCATGACAGTCTGTGCATTCTATTTCAATGTTGGCAAGGGTTGTTCCGGTAATGTTGCCGTTACCGTGGACCGATGTTGTAACATGGCAGTCCTGGCAGAGAAGGCCGCCTTCAGGATTCCCCTCCCTGCTCTTCAGTTCATGGTGCGCATCATCTTTAATATATAAATAGTATTTGGTATGCAGTTTCGGCATCTTATCTCCGGTGTCTGTGTAGGGAGTACCATAGGGAAACTCCATGAGTCCCTGGTATGACACTCCGACCCTTTTCCCCCGGTTATGACAGGATGCACAGGTTTCCTGGGGAATTCCTGAATAGACTTTTCCGTTCACCACCACTTCCGCCTTGCGCGAAGACTGGATGGAATGAACGAGGGAGTGACCTTTTTTATCTTTCGGAATGCTGGGGTCAGTCCCTTCATAGAGGCCCTCATTGCTGTACGGGATATGGCATGCCGCGCAGCCCATTCCCCGCATGTCTCCCCGTTTGTCCCTTCCCCGGACGCCCACATGGCAGCGCTGGCATTCTGAACGGATATAGGTATAGACTGCCTGTTCGGGGTGATCCTTAAGAGTATCTAAATCGACTTCCGGCAGTCTCTCAAGTTTTTCCGGGA
>CALZGI010000246.1 GCA_945786855.1 Thermodesulfovibrionia bacterium
CAGACTTACAAATTACAGGCGGGAAGATGTAAAGTGGGCTTTCATCTTGTTCAGTCCGAAGGAGACGTACGTCTTCAATGCCTTCGGTGAGTCACATTGCGAAATGATTTTTTTGATATAGCTCGGCCGTGCATATAAATACCAGAATGACTTCTTTTTCAGTTCTGTCAGTTCATCCGCTGAAAGGTGATAGGTTTTTACTACAGAATTAAAATGGTCATATATGTGATCATAGGCCCCGTCAAGGATGAGCCCGTCTCTTTTGGCTATCTCATAATAATTCGTCCCCGGAAACGGATAGGGAAGAATGACTTCAAAGTAATCACTATCAATTTCCCTCGCAAAGTCAAAGGTCTCCATTATTGTTTCCCGCGTATCCCAGGGCATGCCGATCAGAAAAGTCACAAAGGTCTTCAGTTTGTTTTTCTTTGCAAGTCTGAGCGCCTCCCGGGACTGCTCGAGGGTAATTCCCTTCTGTGTCATGTCAAGTATGTACTGGTTCCCGCTCTCCACTCCGAAGGACACCAGCCAGCACCCTGCCTTCTTCATCCATTGCAGCCTTTCATCGTCAACGGTGTTTGCCCGGCTGTTCGCCACCCACTGTATGTCAAGCTTCCTTCTCAGTATTTCCCTGCAGACACTGATTACCCATTCCTTGTCCCAGGTAAAGGTATCTGCCCTGAAAAAAAAGTTTCTGATATTGTACTCTGTCACACAATGTTCAAGCTCATCGACCACATTTCCCGGTGACCGGAGCCTCAGGTCGAAACCTGCAACCACTCTGCTCAGACAATATATGCATTTCGAAGGGCATCCCCGGCTCGACTGGATCGTTGTCTGAATTTCCCCTGTATCGGGCCTTAAGTATTTGCTCTGGTCCAGAAGGTGTCTTGAAGGAAAGGGCAGGCCGTCCAGGTCTTCAATGAACTTCCTCTTCGGTGTTTTGACTATCTTTCCATTTTCCCTGTAGCAGATACCATTGATATCTTTCAGATCCCTTCCCTCGGCAATTTCAAGCAAGGTTAGTTCCGGCTCACCGATAATGGCAATATCCAGATCTTCACACATCTCAAGTCTTTCAGCAGGGCTGATCGTGGTATCACCGCCTTTTGCAACGGTAATAATACCGGGGTTGATCTCCTTCGCAATTATGCATGCACGCAAGTCCTCTTTTACAGATGTTATAGTTGTGTAAATTATGAGGAGACCGGGATCGAAAGTCCGGATATCCTTTTTAACATCCTCCCAGGTCCCGTTTTCCACAGGATAATCCCTCATCATGCATTCAATCCCCTTTTCTTCAAGGACAGCTGACATGTATGCAAGATCCAGAGGCGGCCGCGGGGCATTTGAAACACCCTTTAAGGAAACCTGACAACGGTCATCCCTGTAGAAAAGGCCCGTTGGCGGGCATATAAATAATGCTTTTTCAGATCCCATAGAATTATATTTTCAGAAAATTCCCTTCATAATAAACGTTTAAAGTATCAACTATCCCGTTCGAATGTCAACTCACCCATAGCCTTATTTGAATAATCTATGCTCCATGGATGCAGGTATCACTATGATCTCTTTCTCTGCTTACATTAATGCAAATCAGAAAAATGATGCGGCAACCTCCCGCACCTCTCCCCACCATTTCAACTGAAACTCATAGAATTCTTTGCTTTCAGGAACACTGAAATATAAAAAAGCAAGAGCAATCACTGTTAACACATAAAATATCAGGACTATGTCTTTCCTGCTTTCTTTCTTCATTTCCCTGTGCCCATGAATTGTGCAATTTTATAATTGTTATCAGCATACACAATCTTGAATTTCTCAGTCAGATTGCCCATCCACCGCAGAGAAAAAAACATATTTCTTTCCTTCTCTATCCACACGTCTTCTACAGAGTTGATCTTCATTACTATATGGGTTACATCATTATTCTTTAAAGACTCAAGCCATTCATTGTATGTATCTGATTGTATATAGACCACTCTGTTCGAAAATGCCCTGTTCCATAACGGCTCAAGAAAAAATGGGTTTTCAGGATCAAGGTCAGTATCCACAAAGGTGTAGACAAGGGTATCCCCCGCTTTCATGTTCCTTTCTATCCACATCCATAAGCCATATTCGTTCCTCACTTTCAAATCGATATTGAAAGGCTTATGCCGGGTCAGGGTACGTTCCTCCGCAGGAAGATTGATAAATTCCTTCACCTGTAAAGGCATGATGCAGGGAGAATTGATGGTGACACATGAGTAGACCGCAAAAAAAAGGGCGAGGAACCGGAGCATATTTTCTCTCCTGTCGAAATAATTCAATACATAGCCGAAGGATACGGCCCCGAGCCCCACGATAAAGACAACATACCGGGCAAACCAGTTACGGGGATGTACAATGAATGTTACAGCAAAAAGAAGGAGCACAAATAGAAATCCATACTTTTTCCTTGCCACTGCATGAAAAGCGCTGAACGCAATGCTCGGGAGAAAAAGGGCAAACCATGTTGGACCGAAACCGCTCAGCCTCGAGTCATACATGTAATACCCGACCTTCTCGAGCCATACATGGAGCAGTCGTGTAAAAAAATTCAGGCTTTCTATAATCTGCGGCGCCTGCTCCACCCAGTCGCTTTTCAACCCTTTGAACAGAGTGAGTCCGAAGAGCGAAACATCCATGAAATAGACAGGATTGCCGTGCACTATCCAGTTCCTCATATACCAGTAGCCGCCTGCTAAAAAGGCAGGAACTGCGAAGAAAATCATTGTGCGCTTCAGTCCATTGAGCAGACTGTATTCATGCTCATTATGATACAGCGCAGAACGGCTCCTGAGAATTTCCTGAAGGACCACTGCTCCAAAGATCACACAGATAAAAACGGGGCCCGTCGGCTTCGATCCCAGCAGAATTCCTGCTGAAAGACCCGCGAGAATCAAGGGAGACCTTCTCCTCCGAAAAACCCCTCTTTCCCTCAAATGGTCAGGAGAATCAGAGAGGAGGAAATTAACAGTCATTATGAAGAGCATTGACACGGCAACATCAACGTAATTTATCGTTGACTGGAGTATAAGAACGGGCGTAAAGAAAAAGAGCAGAGACGAGTAGATTGCATACTTTTCCCTGATATTCAGTTTCACGGAAATGCTGTACACTGAAAGACCCCCTGCGAGGGTAAAAAGGAGCTGGGTTAAATCAACAAGAACGTCACTCTTCAGAAATATGATATTCCACACAAACAAGAGGTTGATGTTCTTCGAAAAAATGTTCATATACTGCTGAATGAAAGATGGCGTGACATGCTCCTGAATGGATCCGCTCTGTATGATCTGCCCCGCAATGGGAAGATGATAATAAAGGGCATCCCAGGAATAGGACGGGAAAAGATATCCGATAAGGATCATCCATAATAAAGAAATCAGAAACAGGACAGCGATGATCAGCAGAACAGCATCTCCCGTTATCACTCTGAAGATTCTTACTATTTCATCTCTGAACTCGGCGAAAATTCCGCGGCCCTGTCCCTTCATTAAAACCGCAATGAATAGAGCAAGTGAGATAAAAGTATTCAGCAAAAAAAGAGGGCCGCCATGAAGGGACTTAAAAATTACACCAAGCAGCATTTGCGTCACAATAATCTGGGTCAACCCCAGAGTAAAGGTCCCAACGAGCCTGTCAGACAGGGAGAGGCACTCTCTTCTCCCGTAAAGGAAGGTGTACCAGGAAACAAATAAAAGAATGTTTACCGATATGTATGCAAGAATTTCCAATAATTTCAGCCAGTTCTATTATCTTTTCGAAGTATATCAGCCGTTATGGCAGTATGCTGTTTCAGTTATCCGGTTTTTACCCTCCACATTGTATCATAAACATTACCGGGAGCACATACTGTGTTTCTGCACGTCGTTAATTCTTAACTGCCTGTAAATATGCACTTTTATATTCATTAGCCTGAACAATGCAGACATTGAAAAATAATTTAGTTAACTCGATAAAATTATTATTAAATTATGCAAAAGTCTATGAACAGAATAATACACGCTTGTAAGTGAATAGTGCGTTTAAGGATTCGAAAACTAAATAATTTTCCAACAACTGCATTATTCCAAATGCAGTTTCCGGGTTAATTATCCGGTTTCACAACACCTGCATTTTTCTTACGCATTTCCCGGGTTCATGAGGAGAAAACTTGATTTCCAGCCGGTACTCATGGTATTACTATAACCCCATGAATGATAAAATTCGTCTTTATTCCGTGCTATTTATACTGTCAGTTGCCACGCTGACACTGGAGATCCTTCAACTTCGCATTTTTGCGTACAGCCTGCTGCGTTCACTGGCCCATATTGTCGTCAGTATCGTGCTTCTCGGGATCGGGATCGGGAGTATCAGTATTGCTCTTACATCGAATCTTCACAAGATTAAGGAAGAAAAGCTGTTAACAGGTCTTCTCATCGGATTTTCCGTAAGTGTTCTGGGAACTCACTTCATATTCAGCTATTTCTTTGAATGGATAAATCAGGGATACAATTTCCCGAGACTGTGGCTCTTTTCAATTATATTCAGTGTTCCCTACATATTTTTTGGCGCAGTGCTCACCTATGTCTTCAAGAAATATGTGGAAGATGTCCCAAAACTGTATGCTGTCAATCTCACCGGTTCGGGCATTGGCTGCCTCATTCCACTTCTGGCATTACGTCCCCTCGGCGCAGAAATACTTATAGTAGTTGTGTCAATTATGGGAGCAGTCTGTTCCCTTGTGTATGCTCTGAAAGTATCAAAAAAACTTACCTCCGCGGTGTCTGTTGTCACCCTGTTCATGCTCCTGTGCATCCCGCTCGCATCGGAATTATTTCAATTTAAGTCCAAACCGCTCGGCGGACTTTCGAAAATGGCGAAGGCTACGGCCGTGAAAAGGAATTTTTCCACATGGGACCCTTTAGGCAGAATTGAAGTCTACTCCTTCGATGACAAGTATTCATACATGTACATGCCCGAAGCCGTGCCCATTAAGGCAATGTTTCAGGACGGAGATGCAGGATCGATGCTGGTCAATATCAGAGAAGACATCTACGATTACACACATTTCTATGATGGCAGCATTTTCAGCCTCGTGTATCAGCTTCGACAAAACCCGGAAACACTCGCTATCGGTCTCGGCGGCGGACACGATATTATGAGGGCATCCCATTTCAAGAGCAGCCATGTCACGGGAGTAGAAATTAACAGCACCACCGTCAAACTGGTCAAGGAGATATTCAAGGATTTCCTGGGTGATCCGTACGGCAGAGAAAATGTCAATATTATAAATATGGATGGACGGTATTTTGTAAGAGATGACACCAAAAAGTATGACATTATACAGATAGCAGGAGCGGATACAGATACTTCCAACCTTACATCAGGGGCACTGTCAGTATCTGAAAATTACCTCTATACAACGGAGGCTTTCAGAGATTATTTTTCTTCCTTAAAACCGGACGGCATCCTGTCGCTCATTCGGTTCGGACCCAGGGAACCGATGCTCATCATGACAACAGCGCTGACCGCTATGAGGGAGATGGGCATTCCCGATCCTCACCGGAACTTCATGGTGGTAAAACAGGCAATCAATGTAAATGTATTGATGAAAAAGGCCCCCTTCAGCATTGAAGAAATAGACGCACTTCAGCGGTTTGTGGAAAAAGTAAACGTGAGTGCAGCCAAACTCAGGCTTCCCGTGAATGATGTGATCGGGTATGAAGCCATCAATTCGCCTGAGATCATGTACCTGCCGCTCACTGAATGGAAGGCTGAAAATTCATTTACAGAATTGATGACAGCCGTACAGTCGCGTGAAGAAGCGGCCTATGTATCCCGTTTCCCTTCAAACATCTCACCCCTGTCGGACAATATGCCTTTCTTCTTTCAGTATGAAAAACCTGAGAATATCTTTAAATACCGGAATTCAGTTATTTACAATCTGTTCAAGTCAATAATCCACATATCCCTGTTTTCTATCGCATTAATTTTTCTTCCGGCCTGGCTGCTGAAACGGAAGCACACAAAAATTACCTATCATGTGCATTTTATAATTTACTTTTTGTGCATAGGGATCGGGTTTATGCTGATCGAGATCGGACTTATTCAAAAGTCGGTACTCTTCCTCGGTCATCCGACCTATTCATTCATTGCAGTTGTCTTTTCAATACTGCTTTTCTCCGGATTGGGAAGCCTCGCTTCAGGAATGTTCAAAGGGCATGAAATCCGCCTGATAATCGGGAGCATAGCTTTTGTGGTCATTATATCTCTGATCTACCTGTTTTACATGGAGAACGTTCTCAATGCAGTGCTCCCGGAAAATACATTCATGAGGATGCTCATTATAAGCCTGTTTCTCTCGCCCCTGGGATTTGCCATGGGGATCCCCTTCCCCAAGGGTCTGCAACTAGTCAATAACCGGGACAGGAACTTCATCCCCATCGCAATGGCCACAAACAGCGTTGCATCGGTGCTTGCGGCTGCTTCATCCCTGCCTTTTGCCATGGTTTTCGGGTTCTCAACAATTTTCCTGACTGCAGTATTCGTGTACTTCATGGGCCTGGTCGCTGTACTGGTAAAAAGATAGACAGACTGCAGAGTCGCCGCGTTACTGAAACAGCATCACAAATTCACTCCACCACGTTAACTGATTCTCCAGAAATACCGCCCTTTCCGGTACAGCGAAGTACAGAACAGCCATGAACAGGACGGCCAGCGCATACAGAATAAAATAAATATCTCCGCTCTGGTCCGGTTTCATTCCACCTCCCTCACAAATCTCGCAATTCTGTACAGGTCATCGTCATATTCTATTCTAAACTTCTCCGCCATGCCGCCCATCCAACGGAGCGAGTAATACAGTTTCCGCTCCTTTTCAATCCACTCATCCTCACGCGAGTGCTTTTTATAGACTACAAGGTTGACACCGGCATCTATCAGGGCGTGCAGCCATTCCCTGTATTCGCGAGGTTGCATGTACACAACTTTACTGGTGAACTCCCCGTTCCACAGGGGAGCGGAAAAGAAAGGGTCAGAAGTGTCCAGCACACTGCTCGTAAAAGAATGGGCAACGGTATCACCTTTTCCTATATTCTTTTCTATCCATATCCAGTGCCCGTACTTTTCACGAGCAAAGACATCAATGCAGAAAGGTTTATACCGTGTAAGTGTCCGTTCTGCCCGTGGAAGGGAAAGAAACTCTTTTATCTTTGAAGGCATGACCAAGGGTGAGTTCGCAGTCATAAATGTATACACTGCGATTATGAATGCGGCAGTTGTCAGAACTTTTTCTCTTCTCTGAAAACAGTTCAGCAGAAAACCGAAGGACAGAGCGCCAAGCCCGACAATAAAAATAACGTACCGTGTATTCCAGTTACTGGGATATATGAGAAACATCACAATCAGAGTGACACTCAGAAAAAGTAAACTGAAATTTCTCCTGACCATGCTCAACAGGATGGCAAAAACCGAGGCCGGCAAGAAAAGAATAAACCATAGAGGCCCAAATCCGCTCAACCTCGAGTCATATATGTAGTAAGGAGCTTTTTCCAGCCACACGTGAAACAGCCTTAATGGCATAGGAATGTCTTTTATTCCTGCAACCTCGGGAGCCGTATCAATTACTACGTCCTTATATATTCCCGAAAACACTGTCACATTAAAAAAAGAAAGCTCCTGGGGGTACACAGGATTTCCGTAGGATATCCAGTTTTTTATATACCAGTAGCCTCCCATGAGAAATATGGGCATGACGTAATAGAAGAGATACATGTTCACCTTCTCTTTCCTGACTGCATTGAAGTATCCGGGCATCATGTCATTTCTCCCGGAGTAGTACTTCACAAACTCCTGGAGCACAGCAGCTGCCATCAGAACAGCAACAAATAACGGGCCTGAGCCTTTTGAACCGAGCAGGATACCCGCTGACAGGCCCGCCAGGAGAAGGGAAAGTGCATTCTGATTACTTTCTGAGCCCCTCTTCCCTCCTGCTCTCTCTGCCGGACTGCGGCACATCAGGAAATTTAGTGCAGCCAGAAAAAGTATTGATGTGGCAATATCAACGTAGTTAACGCTCGACTGCAGCATTATGACCGGCGTAAAGAAAAAAAGAAGAGAAGAGTACACTGCATATTTTTCCTTTATCCCGAGTTTGACAGCAATACTGTAGAGAATAAATACTCCGGTAACGGTAAAAAACAATTGGCTCAAATCAACAATTACATCACTTTTCAGGAAGATAATGTTCCAGAGGAAAAAGAGTTCCATATTTTTCGGAAAAATATTGGCAAACTCCCCGATTGTCGAAAATGATGACACAGGGCTGTCCTGAAGAGCGCCGCTCTGCAGAATGTTTCCCACGATAGGAAGATGGTACCAGAGGGCGTCCCATGAATAGGAGGGGAAGAGATACCCCAAAAAAATTATGTAGCAAAGGGACAGGAGAAACAGGCTGAATAAAGTCAGCAAGATGCGGTCACCTGCAACGATTCTCAACATACGGGCCGTTTCATCCCTGATTTCACCAGTGATGCTTCCCTGCAGGCCCTTTGTCAGCGATAAGACCAAGATCCCCAGAGACAGAATAAAATTCAGGAGAAAGAGAGGGACCGTAAAGAGCTGCTTGAACACCAGACCGAGAACCATTTCCGTCGTTATTATCTGGGTGAGGCCCAGGATGAAAGTCCCCGACAGCCTGTCAGAAAATGACAGGCTGTCTTTTTTCCTGAAAAGAAACACGTACCATGTCGAAAATAAGAGAAGATTGATTGTTGTATATACGATGGTCTTCACTTATGCCCCGAACCTGCATATCATAAAGCATCACTAGCCCGGCTTCAGAGATGGCAAAGAAACCCGTATATCGCCGTCTCTATAATGTCAAAATGGTCCATCTATCATAACACGAAGCCTCACTGCCGCTGATTAAGGGACCTGGATTCTGGAAAGGTAACAGGGATTTGCTTCAGACAGCCTCCCTTGGACATTATCGTCAGGGGAACCGGTTAGTCCATACAATTCCAGAAACGTTTAAAACTGCAGTCTGTCATATTATGGTAGTGTCTGAGCTGAGCTTCCGCCTCGTCGTTCATCCCCATTTCCTTGTAGATGATACTCATGTCCCAGAGCGCATAGGGATGAGCAGAATCGATAGCTAAAACTTTCCTGTATTCTGAAAGCGCATCTTCATACAGACCCTTTTCCTTATATATATAGCCGAGATCATAATGCACAAAGGCATTGTCAGGATTTAACCTCAGGGCCTCCTGATACTGAACCATCGCCCGGTCATACTCTCTCTTTTCCCTGTATACATACCCCAGATCATAATGTGCGTGAGGGTGGTCAGGGAACATCGACAGGAGCCGTACATATACATCTTCAGCCCTGTCAAAATCGCCCCTGTCCTTAAACAGCAGTCCCAACTGGTAGTAGGCATAGGCATTTCCGGAATCCGTCTCCACGGCCTGTTCAAACATTTTAATTGCATCCTCTTCTGATCCAGCGGTCTGGTACAGCACAGCCATAAGGGTATGCCGATAATTAAATGTAAAAAGCGCCATGACTGTGAGAAGAACTGCCAAAAGGAGGACGAGAAGTTTTTTTGAATTATTCATTAGACCTGAAAAGCAAAGAAGGTGCTCCCTTTCTGAAAAAACAAATTTTCACAAGAAAGCACCTTCTATAAAACAGTTATAAATAATCAGTAACTATAAATTTAATGCATGTATACAAATGCGACATTAAAGGTCTGGCCCAGCCCTGCGTTCTCTGTCCTGAACTCACCAAAACCCACAAGATCGGTGTTATAGGTCAACACAGTCTGTATCTTGGGCGTAATGGTAAAGGCTAGTGATACACCGGCACTGAGGGAATTTTTTTCCAGGCCGAGGGTATCGAGAATCATTTCCGCTTCGGCATGATTTGACAATACTCCCTGTGTTTCGCCATACAGTATCATATCATCGGAAACAACAGCATTTCCTATTGAGTTCGTCCAGTCTACCTTTCCCCTTATTGAAAGCCAGGAGGTTGCATTGTACCCTGCGCTCAATGAAACAAAGAACGTGTCAGAAGGCTTAAAATATCTGTTTCCATGTTCTTTGTTATAATCCCGGTACTTGTATCCGATATCAAGGACAGAATATCCTTTACTGAAACCCTTTCCAAATATTGCTTTCAGTGAGTAATCATACTGGCCGTCTCCCAGGCTCTGCTGGAAGATAGGATCTCCGTAATCATAGGCTTCGGGGATCTTGATATCGGCCTGTACAGACATCAGCACTCCACCACCGAGATTATTGCTGATTTTGCGCCTTAAGCCGAAGTTAATGTCACCGACACCCTGGGGGCCGGTGTTTCCATCAGACAGCACGTCATTGGACCTGATATAGTTGTAGGGAACCGAGAAAACAGCGGTTAAATCCTCCAAAACACCGAATTCACCATAATATGTTACGCTGTACTGGTTAAATTCCTCTTCTTCCTGTCTGTATGGACTAGCATTCGTCCTTTTAATTTTGCCGGAGAGACGCTGCTCATCTGTGGTTCCCTCCTCACCAACTGTAGGATATTTCACAATAGTCGTGGTCTTCTTTGTCGTATGATAATAGCCCAGAGTGAGCTGATTGTAGGAGTGCCCCTTTGCCTGTGTCCAGGCTGCAAAAGAATTACCGGAAACAAAAACACATGCTCCAAAAAGTAAGAACATCAGAATCATTTTTCTTCTCATAACCCACGCTCCTTTTTAATAAAATTTTATTATTTAAAAAACAATATCTTGAGCCTGTGAATGCAAAACTTCCACTTAAGCAGCAATAACATCTTCAGTGTTCCTTTTAGAAGTAAAGTGACGTGTGATTCGATTGGAAGCCAATGCACCCAATATTACTTGAAAAAGTGATAAAAATGCAACATAAAAATACCCTACCTGGAACATCATGAGAAAGGGAATTGAAACATAAATTTTATTCACAAATGCAAAGTAAATATTGAAGGTAAAGTAAATTCCGAGAAGCAGTTCAATGATGACCAGAAGGTTTATTTCTCCCCTGTATTTTTTCCCGAGCCACCGGTCTTTTTTCTCTTCGATGCTGTACTTGGGAGTACGTTTGAATTCTGTCTTTTTATTGAAAAGGGCGCCTAACACCGCTTTTGAGTTATTCACTGAAAGGCCTATACCGAGGGACATTAACATCGGCAGATAAATGATCCTGGATTTCCAGTTTTTGTATGCTTCCCGCTGCGAACAGATGTAAAAAAATGATATACCCACCGTCGCGACCAGAAGAAAGGGAACATCGGTTGCTATCATCTTAAACCAGCCGATGTTGATCCTCGCAACCATTGAGGGATAGATCAGCATGGAAAGAACCAGCATAAGCAGATATGAAACATTGTTCGTGAGATGAAAAAAAGCTTCAATCTTTACCTTGAGCGGCAGTTTGCTTTTTAAAATCCGGGGAAGAAGTTTCTTCGCTGTCTGAATGGATCCCTTTGCCCACCGGTGCTGCTGGCTCTTGAAACCGTTAATCTCAACAGGGATTTCCGACGGTGACAGTTCATCTTTTAAAAATATAAATTTCCATCCCTCCAGCTGTGACCGGTAGCTCAGGTCAAGGTCCTCCGTAAGGGTGTCATTCTGCCAGCCGCCAGCCGTCTGTATCGCCTTTATTCTCCATACACCGGCTGTCCCGTTAAAATTAAAAAACCTCCCTGACCAGTTTCTCGCCGTGTGTTCAATAACAAAGTGGCCGTCGAGCATTATGGCCTGTATCTTGGTGATAAAAGAATATTTCCTGTTCAGGTATGACCATCGTGTCTGAACCATCCCCACAGACGCGTCAGAAAAGTAATGAATTGTTTTTTGAAAGATATCTCTCTGGGGAATAAAATCCGCATCGAATACTGCCACAAATTCACCCTTCGCGGATTTCAGACCATTCTGCAGGGCACCGCCCTTGAACCCAACCCTGTTTTCACGATGAATATAATCTATGTCATACCCTTTTTCCCTGAACTTTTTCACACATTCGCCCGCAATGTCCCTTGTTTCATCCGTTGAATCGTCAAGCACCTGGATATCAAGAAGCTCTTTCGGGTAATCAACCTCACAGGATGCAGCAATGAGACGCCGTACGACATACATTTCATTATAGACAGGGAGTTGTATGGTAACCCTCGGAAGTTTCTGCAGTTTGCCCTTCAGGACAGGTTTGTCTTTCTGGTGTTTGTAATAAAGATACACCATATAATACCGGTGAGAGGCATAGATAAAGACAGTAATCAGAATAAGAAAATATACTACCAGAAACAAATAAAGCAGCATTGCGAAATATCCTTAAATAATAATTGAAATTATAAGAACAAAGAAATTAGTCGTGGAATTATAACACACAATTATTTATAGACACAATTAGAAATATTTATAG
>CALZGI010000247.1 GCA_945786855.1 Thermodesulfovibrionia bacterium
GGGATATGAACAGGGTCGAGCCCTATGATGACCTGGTCAAGTGGTCTACCCTGAACGAACTCCGGGCCAAATCGGGCTGTGTCGGGCCCCAGTTGAAGATAGTCAACAATGAACTGCCCTACGGATTTGAGAGTAGTGGATACAGCGCATCAATCTACGGTTCGGGAGGTGTCGCCTTTGCAGACGGGGCAGGTGACCCCGATACTGAAAAAGACTATGAATGGTGCTGGAAAGAAGATCCGGTAAAACTTTCGCCTCCCGGGATTACCTTCACATGCAACGGCTCGGTCACTTCATCAGCAGCGTGCACCCTTACAAGCGGGACATGGGGCCAGTGTACTTCCATGACTCTCACCGGGACTCCCACTGCTGCGAATAATTATTTGCTGACTTTTTTTATCAGGGACGAGAATGATTCTTCAGGTACGAATGACAATATTGCCGAGAAGACGCTGGTGCTCACGATCAACCCGGCAGCCGGAGGCGGCGGAGGCAGCTGTTCAGATTACAGGGTCTGGAACGACCTCGGGATTAACAGGGACTTTGACGTGGACGGAAACTGCGGCAAAGCAAATAACGGAACTGAAATTACGAGTACTGGCACGAGCGAACTGTTGAATAGCGGTGAAGACATCAAGCGCTACGGCACATGGAACAACTCATGTGGTACTTTGCAGGAAACATTTACATTCAATGATGCAGTAACAGCCGACACAAACCTGGACTGCTGTGTAAACTTTACTGGAGCGGACAGGACGTGCCCATAGGTTTTTATGTATGAAATGGCTAACAATGGAGTATAAGCTTGAGAATGTATTGAATGTGCTCTTTCTCTCTGGAGAGGGCCTGTGAGTCTCCTTGTTGATCTGCTCTCCCGGGTTAAACAGCCCGAGGTGACGAGAGAAGTTCCTCCGAACCTGAAAAATATTGTCGAGAGCTGTACCAGGCAGTCTGTTCATACAAGAAAAATTATTGCTCTGTCACTCGTAATCAGTGTTTTTCTCCTGTCCGGCATATTCGCCGTTTATTTTGTAAACTCTCTCGCGGAAAAGAAGGCCGGCAGAATTGACGTTGTGTCAATGAAGGAAAAGGCAATGAATGTCAGAGAGGTACAGCCGATTGCGAATGAACACTCCGTTCCATCTCCCGGCAGCAAACAGGCGCTCACAGACAGGACGGACAGGGCATTGGAAACGAACAATACTGTGACTGCAGGGACCGATTCTGATGAGAATATAATCATAGTACAAGCAGTCGAAACAGAAATAAGTGAAATTGAGGGGAATGATGCTGATGTGCTGTCAGGGCTGGTGCCTGATGTTCTGAAAACTGCAGGCAGACCGGACCGAAACATTGACGTTGAAGACAGTCAGCCATTATCGACGGACGTCAACAATAAGGAAAGTCAGGACATTGATGCCCACCTTTATAGTGCACAGGCATATGAGATTAAAAAAGATTATTCAAAGGCACTGGCAAGTTATAGAAAAGCCCTTGAAATAGACAGAGATAATCATACCGTCATAAATAATATTGCATATAGCCTGCTTCAGCTAGGTCGTGTCGAGGAGTCAATAGCCTATGCCCGTATGGCAGTTGAAATAAACAGGGACTATGCTCCTGCTCTTATTAACCTGGGAATCTCATATGCCCGAACGGGGAACATGATATCAGCGGAAGAATATCTGAATCGTGCCGTTGAGATTGAGCCTGACAATCAGACTGCTCTTTTAAATCTTGCAATCCTCCATGAAAAGCAGAGTCAGCTTCTCATGGCATCTGAGATTTTTTCAAGGCTTGTCAGATTAGGAAATCTAAACGGATCTCTTGGACTAGCGAGGGTTCATGAAAAAGAGGGAAGGCTTATTGAGGCATTAACTCTCTATAGAAGTATTCAGGGTACTGATTCTGTAGATCCAGCAATACAGAAGATAGTAAGAAAGCGGATCAGGATATTGGCCAAAAGTGCTCCGGGAAGAGGAAAGAAGTAGTACTCCTGTCTGAATGGGAGGAGTACGAAGAATATTTATCAAAGACCTGAATGCATATTATCCATATTGAGCACCTCTACTACCGCTTCTGAAATCCATCTTTTTTCGCCTTTATACATAACCTGATACCATTTCTTTTTCCTTTCATCCGTTGCCTCCTTCATTACAGTAAAGAGGTTGCCTGTGGCTGACCACCCTGCTATTTTGGTATCCACTGACGGTCCGACCCTGATGTAGGCGAAATCAGTTATTATTGAAGCAACTTTCCCGGAAGGAATGGTTACTGCTGACTTTACAGGCTCCTTATTGTCTCCTCCGCCTATAGGACCTCCGGCAGACTCTTCGGTTCCTGCGCTCAGCATTTTCCCGGGCGGAATCGTTTTTATTTCTTTTAGTAGTTTACCGGGGTACATATACAGTGATGATGCAAGTAAAGCAACAGCAACGGCCCCGATGGCCAAAGGAATGGCCCTCTGCGTTATTGGAATGTGCATGTCACTGTGCTGAAGGCTTTTGATGGCATTATGGACATGCCTGGTACCGATGGTGTTGTTTTCTTCAAGATAGGCTGCCATTAGCGATCTGGACAGGAGCATGTTGATAAGTCTCGGTGTTCCTTTTGAGCGGCGATGAATTATTTTTTCTGCTTTCCGGTCTACATGCAGGTTTTTTCTTCCCGCTTTTGCTGCCCTGTAGGTTATATAGTCATGGGTTTCTCCGGGCTGGAATTTATTCAGCAGAACACGAGTGGTTATTCTCTGGTTGAGCTGCCGCAACTTTTCTTTTTTGAGCTTGCTTTCAAGCTCAGGCTGCCCTACAAGAATGATCTGGAGAAGTTTCTCCCTGTCAGTTTCGAGATTGGAAAGGAGGCGCAATTCCTCAAGTGTTTCATCGGGGAGATTTTGTGCCTCATCGACAATAATGACTACTCTCTTATTCTCACTGATACTCTCCATCATGAAATTCCGCAGGGCCTTTATTATCTCGTTCTTGTACTTCCTCTTTACTTTTAATTTCAGGTCTTCAGCAACAGCAATCAGAAACTCTTCCGGTGAAAGTCTTGGCGTGAGAATGATGGCTGTTTCGGCCCTGTCTCTCCACTTTTCCAGAAACACTTTCAGAAGCGTAGTCTTGCCCGTTCCCGGCTCTCCGATGACGATGAGGAAGCCCTCCTTCTGATCGATCGCGTAGTCCATGAGGAGAAGCCCCTCATTGTGACTTGAAGAAGGATAAAAGTATGCCGGATCGGGTGTCAACGTAAAGGGGTCTTCTTTCAGTCCAAAAAAATGTAATAAGTCCTTGGCCATTAGCGTATCCCTGAAATAAGGTTATAGATAGGTGACAAAAGTCCTAAAATTATCACCAGAAACATACCCCCGATAACCGTAATGATAATAGGCTCTATCATTTTTCCCATTTTCTGGGAAATGTCGTCGAGCTTGTTGAGGAAGTACTCTGAGAGATAATTGAGCTGTTCAGTCAGATTGCCGGTAGTTTCGCCGATGGATATCATCCTGACTACGATCGTGGGAAAAAGGGGATGGTGGTTTTTTATTGACTCACTGATAGTGCTGCCGTGCATGATATCTTCTTTTATATCCGTAAGGGCGGTCCTGAAAACGTTGTTATTCATAACATTGATCATAATGTCGAGTGACCTGTCAATTGTGACGCCCGCCGCGAAAAGTATCCTGAACTGTTCCGCGAATAAAGCGAGCAGTTTGTTGGATATAATTAAATTGAAAATTGGCAGTCTTAATTTGGCTGCATCGATATAGTATTTCGTCGCCTCTCTTCTTGAGAGAACTATATAAGCGACGTATAAAAAAACAGGGACAAGAAAAAAAACATACCACCGGGAACGGGCAAAATCGCTTGCGAATATGAGTGCCCGTGTTATGGGCGGAAGTTCAATCGACAATGACAGAAAAAGCGAACTCATTTTCGGCAGCACGTAGACGAGCCAGAAAAAGAGAGCCCCTGCAGTGCCGATAAGGGCAAATACCGGGTACATAACTGCTCTCGCTATTGCACTTTTCAGGTCCTCCATTCTCTGAAGGTGCAGAGCAATGTCAGACAGGCTCTCACTTATACGGCCCGTTTCTTCGCCGACAGCAGTTAAGCTTATAAATATCTCGGGGAATATGTCCTTGTGGTGTGAGAGTGCTTCAGAAAACCCGATTCCCAGATCGATCTCCTTTTCTATTTCCAGAAGCTTCTGTCTGAAATGTTTGTTTTCTGTCGAAGCGGCAATATCCGAAACAGCAGTGATTAGCTGCACGCCGGCCTTTTGCATCACAGAGAGGTTCTTTGCAAATTCTATTATTTCTGCGGTTTTTATGCTCTGGAGGTTGAGTTTATTCAGATAGGTTACAGATAGTTTGAAGGATTTTTGTAATTTTACGACATGGAGGCCGGAGGCCGCTATTTTATCGTATGCGAGTTCCAGGGTGTTCTGCTCTACCGACCCCCTGATTATATCCCCCTGGCTGTTCAGTGCCTTGTAACTGTAGAAAGGCATTAAATTACCCTCACAACTTCATCTACGCATGTCACGTGCCGTCTGATGTTGTCCAGGCCGGACATCTTTAATGAAACCATACCGTTCCTGAAGGCTTCCTCTCTTACCTTGAAAAGGGACGCCCCTTCGGAAATTAATTCTTTGATCTGGTCATTCACAAGCATTATTTCTCCCACAACGGTCCTGCCGGTGTATCCCGTTTCATTGCACATTGAGCAGCCTTTCGGCCTGCAGGCTGTTGTCAGTACGGGTTCATCCCGGGGAGTGCTGCCGTTCCCGCTCAGGCCCAGTTTCCTGAGATCATCTTCAGTTACGGAATATTCTTCCTTGCAGAATTTGCAGAGTTTCCTGATAAGCCGCTGGGAAATTACGGCAAGCAGTGATGAGGAAAGCATAAACCTGTCTATGTTGAAATCCAGCAATCTTGGGATAGAGGTCACAGCATCATTCGAGTGTATGGTTGACAATACGAGATGGCCGGAGATAGAAGCCCGTATGGCAATCTTTGCTGTTTCTTCATCCCGGATCTCTCCGAGGAGGATAACATCCGGGTCCTGCCTCATGAAATTTCTTCCTGCAAGTGCAAAGTCATAACCTGCCTTGAGGTTTATCGACGTCTGCTTGACAAAGCTAAGCTTATACTCGACAGGGTCTTCTACGGTCAGGACATTTCTTTCGATAAGGTTTATTTCCCGTAATGATGCGTACAGGGTCGTTGTCTTGCCGCTTCCCGTAGGCCCCGATATAAGAACAATTCCGCATGGTTTCTGAAAAATAGTCTCTAACCGGTGTATGCTTTCATGGTCAAACCCGAGACTGTCTATGCTGAGCAGTTGCGCTGTGCCTGCAAGCACACGTATCACAATGTTTTCACCATAGATAGTAGGAGTTGTTGATACGCGCATGTCATACTTGGTTTCGAGAAAGGTCAAGGAGAATGCTCCGTCCTGGGGCAGTCTCTTTTCTGAAATGTCCAGTTTTGACAGCACTTTGATACGCGATACGATGACGTTATGAACACTCTTGTTTATACAGAACCCATGCTGAAGGACACCA
The DNA here is from genome assembly GCA_945786855.1 of Thermodesulfovibrionia bacterium. Lineage (GTDB taxonomy): Bacteria > Nitrospirota > Thermodesulfovibrionia > UBA6902 > UBA6902 > CALZGI01. The sequence continues at coordinate 5,569 of CALZGI010000247.1, forward strand.
TCTACCCTGTAAAAAATATTTACCGTATCCGCTGTAGGGCTTATGTGAACATCAGTTGCTTTCCTGCGGACGCCCTCCATTATTAAATTTTGAGACAAGTCCGCGGCAGTGGTTGCCGGGAGGGTTTCGGAGGTCCTTAATTCTTCTATTGCCTTATGTATGAATTGCTGAATAGGATTTTCAAGAAAGTAATAAGCACTTTCCAAAGTTTTATTGAAGGCATTGCCGTCGATCATCAAGACCCTGGTTTTTCGTCTTGATAATTTTGATGCCATATCCATGGCCGTTATGTTTGATGGATTTGTGACCCCTATTTCGATGGTATCGTCGTCAATCAGTCGGAGAGGAATAAACCCTGCTTTTTCAGCTATATCTTTTGGAATGAGCCGTATTGCCTCCTCGGATACCGTGTGCTCTGATAAATCGAGGAAAGGAATTCCGGCCTGTTCGGCAAGAGTTTTGGCGATTTCACTGGAAGAAACAAATCCGAGTTTGACGAAGGTTTCCCCGATAAGGTCACCTGTCACCTTCTGGTGGGCCAGCGCCAGTTGTAATCTGTCTTCCGTTAAAAGTCCTTTTTCCTTTAACGCTTCGCCTAATTTCATATATTCATGTACGTCCCTTTCAACGTATCTGATTTATCCCCGGGGGTAAATCACACTTGATTCTAGAATTCTGAATGCAGAGATCTTCCGGGGGGACTCAAAGGGCAATACAGAACGTGCTTTGAATTCCCATATCATCTGCTCTATCTATATATCGAATATTCCAACTAAATTCTTTAACCGGACAAGCAGAATTGCTTGAAAAGATTTGTAACTTGATGAATGCATTATTTAATTGCTTACATACCTTTACATGAATATGAAGGGCAGGCCGGAAAATTAACTTATTAGTCTGGGAGTCAATATGATAACGAGTTCTTTATTTTCATACGTATAATCAACACTTTTAAAGGCCTCACCGATAAAGGGAATATTCCCAAGTATCGGGATTTTGTCTTCATTGAGTTTGTGCTGTTTGTCGATGAGTCCTCCGATAATGACGACCTGATTATCAAGGACTTTGACGGTAGTGCTCATTTCCCGTAGATCTACAGTAGGAAGTTTTATTTCTACAGAACCGTCCCCCGATCCGATTGTTTGAGATTCGAGACTTACGAGATTTGTAATAATAGGCGTTATGGACATGGTTATCTCTCCGTCGCTATTGATATAGGGGGCCAGGCCGAACATGATGCCCGACAGAATGCTGTTCGTGTCTACGGTATACGTAATTATCGGTGCAGAGCCTGAATCATTTGTTGTCGTCGTCTCAACTCTTGAGATAAAAGTCGTATTCCTGCCTACACTTAAAATAGAGGTCTGGCCGTTCATAATGTTCAGCCTCGGATTCGATAATGTCTTTACATCTCCCTGCTCCTCCAATGCACGCAGCAGGAGAGCAATATTGTCGTTATCAAAGATGCTTATTTCAAATTTCTGGCTGCCTGTAGGTATTACGTTTGTGAAGCCTGTGGCACTTATCCCCATGGGCCCGGCTCCCAGCCACTCACCAACAGCAACCCAGTCTATTCCGTATTTCAGACTTTCTGACAGTTGAACTTCAACAATGCGGGCTTCAACCAGCACCTGTCTGTTGAGGATCTTTTTCAGGGTTGCGATATAATTTCCGACCCTTTGCAGTTCTTTCTTCGATGCAGTAACCATAATTGAACCGGACATTCTGTTAATAACAAAATATGTACCCGATGACTCTTCCTCTCCCTTGTTTCCGAAAAGAATGGTTTTCAGTGTTTTTTCCATAGAATCCCAGAACTTGAATGATTCTTTATCGGAGGCCGATGACATGCTCACATCACCACTCATGGTACCGGAACCGGAGCTGCTTGAGGCCGTACCGCTGAGGATATCGCCGCCGAGGTCTATTTTATAATCCTGAATTAAGTTTGGCTGCCCAATTTCAAACATTTCTGTTCCCGTGGCTTTTACAATAAGAATGTTGCCTTTGACCGTATAAAAATAATCCATGGAATCAAATATTATACTCAGGGCATCTTGCACGGTAATGTCATTCACTGTCATGGTGACAGGAAGTTCAGGCTCTACATCCCTCTCCATAACGAGATTGAGATTTGCTGTACTGGCAATGATATGAAGAACTTCTCTGAGGGGGGTATGTCGCGCGGCAATGGAAACAGTTTTTGTCTGAAGAGGTGAACTGCTCTCCTGAACAGGAGTGAATTCAGGGATTTCGGGTCCTGATATTTTTGATAGAATGCTGCTTTGAAGTTCAGCTTCGGCAGGGGTATCTATTTTTTCGTACTCCTTTTCAGTTCTCTCTTTCCATTGCTTGGCAGTCTGAAGAGAGCTGCAGGAGATGAAAGAAATTATGATAAGAATAAGAGAGACTTTTTTCATTGCTTTAATCAACATAGATCCATTTAGCCGTCCTGTTTTTTACTAAAACCCTGTTACGCTCTATTTTCACTATTTTCATATCGGCAATAATGTCTCCTTCCTTAACAGGGGTATCTTCAATTATCGCCATCCTGTTGTCATCATTAATTATGATTAGAGACAGATTCATGTTCCTGTCAACAGTATTTGAATCCGAATTATGGTCAACTGATGAATCCCGCTCAAGATCGGCTGCACTGAAATCGAGGAGGCTTTTTACGTCCCTATTTGAATACTCCACCGGTTTCTCAGATATCATCAGGTCTGTAGGGCTGAATTGTAATATCTGTTTTTCAACTGACGAAAGATCTCTTTTAAAAGGTATTGAGCGGGCAGCGAGGGCAAGCGTGACAATCAGCAGGAATGGAAATATTATTAATGTCTTTGTTTTATTTTCCATAGGATATAGTTTTCCTCTACGTTCTTGCCTCTGGAGAGGGCATGACAAGAGCTCCATTGATAATAAGGACTATTTTTCCAGCTTGCGCATCCGATATTGAAATGGCGCTGATCTCATAATCGGGCAGCCTGAACGATTCCAGATATGTAGCGTAATCCAGAATCATCCTGTAGCTTTTCATCGGGGCCCTGATTGTTACATGGAGTCTTATGCTGTCACCGTTTTTCTCAAAGTTCTGCACGGTTATCGACGCATCCGTTAGATTTGATTTCATATCATCGAGAACACGGAAAATAGGTTTTTCAGAGTTTGCACTGGACATGTCGACACCAAAATTGTCGCTGACATATTTTGTTAAAGAATCTGTCTGCTTTATCTGTTCCATGATTTTTCCGTTTATATAAATCATGTCCTGCGTATCCTTGAGCATGGTCTGCAGGTTATTATTGAATCTGCTGATTGTTATAAGCAAAAAAACTGAAACGCCAAGGATAATACTACTTGCAATATACAGGGGAAAGTTCTTTTTCAGGTAATTGAAGTATTTCATTCTGGTGAATAATTCATCTCAATTTTAAATGCCTTATTGGCGAAATCGATTGTCTTCTTTGTAATTGACAGATATTCCGTTTTGCCAAGCTCATCGATAACATCCTGAAGTGAAGACTGAAGTGAAGCATAAGTATCAACAAAGCTCGTTCCATTAATTGCAACATAAAAAGAGGTGCCGTCATTTAATCGTGCCTGAATCGATTCGAATTTCAGATCTCTGCTGCTTATGTTGCCAAGGGCAGTTAAGAGGTGTTGAATATCGGGGGAGGTTCTGTTTAGAAATTCCACGGTTCTTTTATATTGACCGATCTCTGTTTCTCTTTCCCTATATTCTGAAAATACAGCTTCAATATGAGCCTTGTCCTCTCCCATTGATCGTAACAATTCTTTTTTGGCGGAGGTATCTCTTAATTCAAAAAAAACAAGACAAAACGCAAAGACAGCGAATGTTACAAAAATCATGGATGCATATGCCATGAATCGCCTGAGTGTATTCACTGTTTTAAATTCCCGGCTTAGAATATTTGATGACTGTGGTGCATGGATAGAAGCAATGGGCAGGTAGAATTCATTAAAGGTTTCCCTGCTGCAATGAACATTGTCGGTCTTGGTGAAACTTGCGAGAGGGACCGAAGGGATAGTGCTGATGTCTGATGATTCGCAAATGTTGCCCATGAGCAAAACTGATGAGGGACTTGTTCTCATATGTTGAACGCAATAGCTTGCCGTCATGTTAATATTTTGAATGTCAAAATCACCCAGCTCTTCATCGAAGGAGTCATAATCCCTGATAAAATAAACAGACATGTTTTTTGTCAGGAAAGCGACCCGCTCGTTTCCTTCCTTGAAAACCCCCATGTACGATTTATCGGTTTCCTCAGATGTTAATAATGCGGCAGCGGAGAAGACTGACGGGTAGAGGGCCTTGATTGCCTTGCCATTAGAGTAGAATATTTCCGAGATGGCCCTTATGTCTTCTTTGTCAACGGCGTAGTAAAAGATTTCCAGTGATTTCTTGTTCTCAACGATCTGCTCTCCTACGGGTATGTAAATGAAGGAGGCCTCTTTAATACCCGATGCTTTTCTTATCTCTGATTCAATAATCTTCAGCTGGTACTTTGATTTCACTATGGGGACCGTTAAAACACCATGCCGGCCCGCCTTGAATTTGCAGGTCACAATAAACTCTTTGGTTTTTTCCTCCTGGAGATAACTGTCAAGATCATCTTGTGAAACCGTTTCTGATCTGTCGACGGTGAGTTCATTATCCTTTATCGATGCATGAAGGACCTTTATCGATGTGCCCTCAAAGCTCATGGCAACTGCTTTTTTCAAATCAATTCTCCTTGCCCTCTGCTAATACGCAATGTATTCAGAATTTCTTGAGCATCTTTCTGCTTGAGCACTCGTTCTGTAATTCACAGGAATAGTTTGTGCAATTACCTTTCGATAGCAGACGCAATATTTCTATTACTTCTATATCGACACGAACGGCAGTAACTTTAACTTTTTATTACGTATTAACTGAGATCGCCGGTTCTGGAAAAGGTTATTAGGGAAGTGCGGAATGCGGGAAATTGTATAATTGCACCCCCTGTTCTGATGAGAATATAATATATTTGTGATGATTCTCGAGGGAAAAGAGTGGAGCCACCGAGCGGAGTCGAACCGCTGACCTGATCATTACGAGTGAACTGCTCTACCAACTGAGCTACGGTGGCACCCGTTACGTAGTATACTACGCTGGATTGTAGCTGGCAATTCTCCGGCTTGCTTCAAGACCTTATCCGGATATGCCGGAATTAAAAAAAAACCCCGCAGAGTGCAGGGTTTTATTATTACGCATAATGCTGGATCGGTTAACCGCCGTCTGAAATTCTTTCTTTTTCTTCCTGCTGTGTCTTGCACTCAATGCATAACGATGTTACAGGTCTTGCTTCAAGTCTCTTAATCCCGATCTCATTGTCGCATTCTTCACATATACCGTATGGTCCGTTTTCAATACGTTCTATGGTTTCGTCAATTTTTTTCAGAAGCATGCGCTCCCGGTCCCTGAGTCTGAGCATGAAATTTCTGTCAGCCTCCGCAGAAGCCTGATCTCCCATGTCAGGAAAGTTAAGTTCCGAAGTGAGACTGCTGATTGTTTCTTCAGCCTCTTTCAGCAGCGACTCTTTCTGATTAATAAGATCCTGTTTGATTTTCTGTATTATTTTATCTCTTGGTGACAACTGAGAGGCCTTCTTTGATGCTGTTTTTTTCTTTTTTGCAGATGCCGGCTCACTTTTCTTTTGTGCTTTTACTTTTTTCGCAGACGTCTTGGTGGTGGTTTTTGCAGTCTTCTTGACAGGCTTTGACGGCTTCGATTTTTTTGCAGTTGCTTTTTTAGATGCTGTTTTCTTAGTCATACATGGATCCTCAAAAAATTAGTTTTATTTTTAAATAAACTGTAAATTAACAGATTTACTGCAACTAAGTCAAATCCCTGTTACTGCGTTATTTCTTGACAAAGTTCTTCTGATTAAATTAAGTTATCCAATAAAATTATATCCATTTAATCTCAATATTGTTTCGTTCATATTAATCGACATTTATGCAAAAATCTTTAATGTGGATCCACAATTAACAGCAACGATTACAGCGAAAATGGGTCTGTAATGAGGAACGAAGCGTAAAGGCCATTTCTTTTTCCATACTGGTAAGGAGCACGTTCTTGTCGCTGACTGAGGGAATGGTTGGAACAGGGAACTGAGGAGCGGGGTTGCTTGATATATCATTTGCCAATGTTCTTTGTGAAATAACTTCATGTTTGTAATGTGTTAAGGAGGGAATTATGCTTCTTGGTGTAAATGTTGATCATGTAGCTACGGTACGAGAGGCGCGCAAGGACGTTGAGCCGGACC
>CALZGI010000248.1 GCA_945786855.1 Thermodesulfovibrionia bacterium
ACCTTATCTGGATTGAGTCAAGGAGAGGAAAGGTCAAGGCCAGGGTTGAAACAAGAGGAAGAAATGAGCCTCCCAAAGGGCTGATTTTTGTACCGTGGTTTGATGAACGTGTCCTTATAAATAAGGTGACCCTTGATGCTACCTGTCCGATGTCCAAGGAAATTGATTTCAAGAAATGCGCGGTGAAGATTTATAAAGCTTAAGTGAGCAGATAGGGGCGAGGCGCCGCCTCGCCCTTACATTAACCGGGAAAAGTGAATATGATGCCTGAACGAAGAGAGTTCCTATTAAAGACATTTAGAACCCTGGGATTTGCAGCAACAGGAGGTCTGGTCTGGAGCAGTTTTATTGAAGAAGGCCGTTCAGCTCCACTTATTCTGAGACCGCCGGGTTCTTTGCCGGAGGAAGAGTTCCTGTCTACATGTTTAAAGTGCGGCATGTGTGTAGAAGCATGTCCATATGACACGTTATTTCTGGCTACCCCGGGAAGCGGTAAACCTGTCGGGACGCCCTGCTTTTCACCGAGATCAAAACCGTGTTATATGTGCAAAGATATTCCCTGTGTTTCTGCCTGTCCCAGCGGTGCCCTTGACAGGCCGCTGGTCAGTGAACAGGATGAGCATGGAGAAGCACAACTGAATATCAATCTGGCACAAATGGGACTGGCTGTCATAGACAGGGAAACCTGCATCGCCTACTCAGGGATTCAGTGCGATGCATGCTACCGGGCATGTCCTTTAATTGATAAAGCCATTACCATTGATTACACAAGAATCGAAAGGACCGGTAAGCATGTCATGCGAGCTCCTGTCATTCACAGTGAAACATGTACCGGCTGCGGAATGTGCGAAAAATCATGCGTTACCACAAAGGCATCGGTGTTTGTGCTGCCCCGGGGAATTGCCATGGGTGAGTCAAATATCCGTTATGTCAGGGGTTGGGACGAGCGCGATGAAGAACGCCTGAGTGATGTGACAGAGGAAGTTACGACAAAAACACCAAGAAGCGATAAAGATCCTTTGGATTATTTAAACGAACAGGAATAATGAAAACCGTAGGGGCGAACGGCCGTTCGCCCCTACAAAATAATAAACATGAATAAATACAAATACCTGATTTCAAGAAGACTGACACAGGTCACCATTCTCTCACTGTTTATTGCAGGTAATGTCCCTGGATGGACTGTTCTCAGGGGAAACCTGAGTTCTGCAAAGGTTCTTAATGCAATTCCTTTGTCTGATCCGTTTGCAGTGCTTCAAAGTTTTACAGCAGGGGCATCTATTGCTGTGGATGCTCTCATCGGCGCGCTCACCATTCTCATTTTCTACGCGGTCCTCGGCGGGAGAATATTCTGCAGCTGGGTATGCCCTCTCAACATGGTAACCGATCTCTCCAATAAACTGCGTGACCTGTTACACTTCGATTCCATTTTGAAGCCATGGCACATTCACAGGAACACGAGATACTGGGTGGCAGCTCTTGCTCTCTTTCTCTCGATGATCTCAGGCGTTGCTGCGTTTGAATGGATCAGTCCGATCAGCGCTCTGCACAGGGGGATCATTTATGGCATGGGATTTGGATGGTCATTTATTGTAATAGTATTTCTCTTTGATCTCTTTGCTGTTAAAAACGGGTTCTGCGGGCATGTCTGTCCGCTCGGCGGTTTTTATTCATTAACAGGACGGTTCGGATTTCTGCGAGTCCGGTATGAACAGAGCAAATGCACGCAGTGCATGAAATGTATAGATATATGCCCTGAGGAGCAGGTGCTCCATATGGTAGGGAAAGAAAGCGGGCCTGTTCTTTCCGGCGAGTGTATTAACTGCGGAAGGTGTATTGAAGTATGTGATGACAATGCCATACATTTTGGCAATATTTATGAGACTAAATAATAAAATTCAAATGTAAGGAGGAGAGGGTTATGTGTAAAAAAAGAACTACATGGATGCTGCCACTGCTGTGTGGCGTAATTATTATCGGACTGTTGTCCTCCTGTGCGGGCAGTAAATATTACACGGAAGAAGATCTGGGACTGAGAAAGGAAACATTGTACGATGAATCTTCGACCATACCGGTAAGGGGGGAGCCACTTTCAAAGGAAGCCGGTGAAAGTGCCCGAATTGAAAGGGCCTTTGAAAACAGTCCTCCCCTGATTCCTCATGACATTACCGGTATGCTTCCCATCAGACTGCCTGATACTGATAATTTATGCCTGGACTGTCATATGCCCGAAGAGGCCGTCAGTATGGGTGCAACCTCAATCCCCTCCTCACACTTTGTTGATCTCGATACAGGCAAAGACCTTCAGGGAGTGCTTGACGGAAAAAGGTACAACTGCATGCAGTGTCATGTCATTCAAACGGAACTCACTCCGGCAGTGCAGAATATTTTTAAAGGAGAATTCAGGGATGAAAAAGGACGCTACAGATCAAACCTGATGGACGTATTAAATGAAGGCGTTGAAGCTGATTAAACAAGGGAGGTCCAATCATGAATGTATCAGGCATTATAGTTAAAACATCCCGTGAGAACATGCA
>CALZGI010000249.1 GCA_945786855.1 Thermodesulfovibrionia bacterium
AACCACCTGCTCACAGAACTTACTGAATACATTTGAAAGGCGACTGAATGACATCACAATATATTGTTGCTGATCTGCATAACCACAGCACGGCCTCAGACGGGGAGTACAGTCCCGCCGAACTCGTTTTGAAAGCCCGGGACGCGGGGCTTAAGGCTGTCGGACTAACAGACCACGATACTGTTGAAGGTCTGGATGAAGCGTTAGAAGCCGGACACCAGTCAGGCATATCGGTTATTCCCGGGGTGGAGGTATCACTAAGATTCACACGTCCCTTTTTCACCGGCTCGCTTCACCTGCTCCTCTATTTTTCCGAGGCCCGGCTTGAAAATGCTGATTTCAAAAGAGCACTGACCCACATCGTAGGCCAGGGCCGGGGGACCTTCCTTGTAAAAGACAGGGTAGAAGCTATGAACAGAGAGTTCGGGCCTGAGGGACGGGAGCCTGTATTGAAAAGGCCCCTTACGGTCGAAGAAGTTACCTCCTATGGAGAAAACATAACCCGCCGTCATTTTTTCCTCGCCCTTTCGGAAAATCACGGTTTGAAGGACCGGAATCAGACTGACAGGATCATCGGAAATAAGAGCCCTGCCTATATCCCGTCCGGGATCGACATGCATATCCTGCGGCCTTTTTTTGATAGGTACCCTGTGGTTAAAGTCCTGGCCCACCCTGCCGCAGGCTCCTTTCCCGGGGACAGTCACTACAAGGAAGTCCTTCCTCCGACGGATATTGTAGAGATGCTCCTGCCAGAGTTCCTTAATCCCGAAATAGTGGGGATTGACGGGCTTGAAGTCCACTACCCGGGACACACCCCGCAGCTTGAGGAACTCCTTTTAAACTGGGCTCAAAAGTATAACCTGTTGATAACCGGTGGTTCAGATACTCACGACAGCACGGTTCGTCCTCTCGGGGCAGCGGGGATGACTCAGAGTGAACTGGATGCACTGTTAATGAAAATTGAGTTGGCAGAGACAGGTGATACGATTTAGCATGTCTGGAGCTTTCAGGGCAGTTCAAAGACTATATTCCGATAAAAGGAGAAGAGTGCACCATGGCAAAGAATCACGAAAGAATACACATTGACGAAAAAAACCTCTGCAGTCTCTGTGTTACGGAGCTGGAGAGTATTTATGAAGAACTGGAACTGACAGAAGCGGAGCTTGATATTCTGAGTGTGCCGAGGCAGGTATTCACGGTGCATTTTCCGGTAAGGCTGTCAAGCGGGACCACGAAAATGTTTGTCGGCCACCGGGTGCAGTTCAATGATTCCAGGGGGCCGTCCAAGGGTGGTATCAGGTTTCATCCCAACCTGAAAGTAGACCATGTCAGCGACCTTGCATTTCTCATGGCACTGAAATGTGCTGTGATAAACATTCCCTTTGGAGGGGCGAAGGGCGGTGTGGTGGTGAATCCGAAAGAGTTAACGCGGGGCGAGCTTGAACTGGTGACCCGGGCCTATGTCCGCGCCATCGCTGATTTTATCGGCCCCTTCAAGGACATCCCTGCTCCCGATGTCTACACAGATGAAAAAGTCATGGTTTGGATACTGGACGAATACGAACAGCTGAAGGGGGAACATGTTCCAGCAATGGTGACAGGAAAGCCGGTTGAACTGGGCGGGATAAAGGCAAGGAAGTATTCCACCTCACTGGGCGGTGTTTTTATTCTGGAAAGTGCCATGGGAAAAATGGGGATGGACAAATCCCGGGCCCGGGTGGTTGTTCAGGGTTTCGGGAATGTTGGTGAGAACGCAGCACGAATTCTCCATGAGATGGGGTATACGGTTATTGCGGTAAGTGATTCCAGGGGGGGGATAATCAACGGAGACGGCCTCAACATTCATTCTGTAATAACGCACAAAAGGAAAAAGGGAGGGCTGGAGGGCTTCGAAGGAGCTGAAAGGATTTCGAATGATGACCTGCTCCTCCTGGACTGCGATGTCCTGATCCCTGCTGCGCTGTCTGACCAGATTGACCGCAACAATGCGAATCACATCAAGGCGAAGATTGTCCTTGAACTTGCCAATGCCCCTACAACGAGCGAAGCAAACAATATGCTTTTCGACAGATCAATTATGCTCATACCAGATGTTCTTGCCAATGCCGGCGGCGTTGCGGGCAGTTACTTTGAGTGGATCCAGAACCTCAGCAATGACTACTGGGAACAGGATAAGGTCCTGGACAGACTGAGGAAGGTCATGATAAAGGCATTTGATGATATTTATTCTCTGTGCGAGGAAGAAAAGTGTACCATGAAAAAAGCGGCCTATAAGATAGGGATAAAAAGACTACTCATGGCAGAGAAACTTCGAGGGAATATATAGGCTCTGGTTTAGCTTTCCATTATCTGTGATGAATGCTCAATGGACATATAATGTCAGTAAACGCTTTTCCTGCGTTGGCAGGGCATAAATGACAAATAACAAAATACAAATGTCAAAAAAGCACCAATGGTTGAATGTCAAAACGTGAGAAGACCAGCCGTGCGGGGACATGCACCTCTCCGACATATTAAGAATAGTGTCTTGTTATACATAGGCGTGCAGTAGTTCTTTTTGGGAGTTTGGATTTTGTTATTTATTTGTAATTTGGAATTTGTCATTTGAAATTTAACAACAGGTTATGAAAAACCATTACAGAATGTAGAACCTCTTTTGGTGACTATCACGCATCATCTGTGAAATACAGGCCTGTTTTATCCATCCTTATGTTTATATTCACATCCGACGAGGCCGCAGTAGTTTCCAACATACTCGGCCGCTGGCCTGTATAAGGATGGCTTATCCTGAGCGAGTCCGAATCTCTCTTCAATTATGTGCGCGCACCATCCTGCGATCCTCGAAACTGCAAAGAGCGGCGTAAAAAGGTCGTGGGGGAATCCCATCATTTTATAGACAGTTCCGCTGTAGAAATCAATATTGGGTTTGATTTTGTCTTTTCCCTTTTCCGTGAGGATTTTCACAGCGGCATCCTCCACGGAGGCACATAACCGATACAGTTCGGAATGTCCGGTTTTCGCGCTCAGCGTGTTCAGGACATCTTTCAGAATGGCCGCCCGCGGATCGTAGGTCTTATACACTGCATGGCCCATTCCATATATCATTTCTTTCTTTGCCAGCCTGTCCTTGATCCAGGACTCGATGTCATTCACATCGGCCAGTTCATCCATCATGTTCATGGCCTTTTCATTGGCGCCTCCGTGCAAAGGCCCCGAAAGTGCGGCAAGCCCCGCGAGCACAGCCGGATAGATCCCCGCCTGGGTCGACGCGACCTCTCTTGATGCGAATGTGGACGCATTGAATGTATGATCAGCATGGAGGATCAGGCAGATATCGAGCACCCGCGACACATCGGGATCAGGCTCTTTTCCCGTCATCATGGCAAGGATATTTTCTGAATGGGTCAGTTCTTTTGAGTACGGGACAGGCTCTTTCCCCCTGCGGATGCGGTCCCACGCCGTCAATGATATGGCCATGGCAGCCGTCAGTCTGGCAGCCTTGTCCCGATAATCTTCAGGTGTGCCGCCGTTGTCCCTGTCCTCAAATCCGAACATCGAAATGGCAGCCATTAACGCCTGCATGGGTGGAGTATCTTCAGGCCACAGTTTCATTGAATCAATAATATAATCGGGGAGGGAGCTGTGCTCATACAGTTTATTCCTGAGTTCATATTTCGTAGAAGGGGAAGGCAGTTCACCCGAGAGGAGCAGCGAAGCCGTTTCTTCAAATGTGGAGTTTTTAGCCAGGTCTTCGATGCGGTATCCCCTGTAGAGGAGAACACCCTTTTCCCCGTCAATGAAACTCACTTTGGTGTCTGCTACGGTTACCCCTCTCAGGCCGGTATTTTTTAAAGTTGTTTCCTGTACCATTGCTATCTCCTTTATTTTGAAACAGATGCCGGTGCACTTACTTCACAAGGTTAATCAGGCTTCCTGAGCGCACCATCTCGATTTGACGTGTGCTCATAGCGTGCTCTGTTTCATAGTGTTCATCTCTCGTTTTATTTATTAAAAGAATCCTGCTTCCTCTCTGAATGGCATTCCCTGCGTCATCAATGGCAAGCACGTCATTCTGGTCTATTCTCTCCCAGTCTTTCTGATTGACAAAGGACAGAGGAAGTATCCCGAAGTTGCAGAGATTCTGCCAGTGGATCCGCGCAAAGCTCTTTGCAATAATTGCCCTCACTCCGATATAGCGGGGACCGAGGGCTGCATGCTCCCTGCTCGAGCCCTGTCCGTAATTTTCTCCGGCAACGATAAATGATCCGCCTTCCTGATATTTCATGGCACGCTCATAGTATGTCCCGTCTATCTGACTGAAAGTAAATTTGCTGATCTCGGGGATATTACTCCTGAAGGGAAGTACCTTTGTTCCGGCAGGCATTATCCCGTCGGTCGATATGTCGTCGCCCACCTTGAGGAGGACAGGACCTTCAATCCTTACAGGCATTGGGAGTAACACAGGGAGCGGTTTGATATTGGGCCCCTTTTCAATCTCCACTGAGGCGCCGTCTTCTGATGGCGCGATCAACATCTCATTGTTGATAATGATCTCTTCAGGTTCTACGAAACAGGGATAGTCCATTTCCAGCGTCCTCGGATCAGTGATGACCCCTGTTAATGCAGAGGCTGCTGCTGTCTCCGGACTGCAGAGATATACCTGATCGTCCTTTGTCCCTGACCGGCCGGGAAAATTTCTCGGAACGGTGCGAAGGCTGATCCTGCCTGTTGCGGGTGCCTGTCCCATGCCTATGCACCCGTTACAGCCTGCCTGATGAATACGCGCTCCAGAATGGATCAGCTTTTGAAGAAACCCCGTTGCGGTGAGGTTTTCGAGTATTTGCCGTGACGAGGGATTAATGTCAAGGGACACACGGTCATGGGCCTGTTTTCCGTCAACAATGAGCGCGGTTACCGCAAAATCACGAAAGCCCGGATTTGCCGATGAACCGATATATGACTGGTAGATCTCCTTCCCGGCCACTTCGCTTACAGGCACTACATTCCCCGGACTCCCCGGTAAGGCGATAAGAGGTTCCAGGCCGGAAAGGTTGATTTCTTCATACATATCGTACTCTGCATCTTCATCGGCAATGATTTTCTGAAAAACATTCTCTCTACCGTTCTGCAACAGGAAGTTCCTGACTGCATCGTCAGACGGGAAGACCGATGTGGTGGCCCCGAGTTCAGCCCCCATATTCGCAATGACATGCCTGTCCATTGCACTGAGGCTATCTAGCCCCGGTCCATAATATTCGATTATTTTTCCAACACCGCCTGAAACACCGTGCCGCCTCAGCATCTCCAGAATCATATCCTTTGCGCTTACCCAGTCAGGCAGATTTCCCGTAAGCCTTACTCCCATTATCTCAGGCATTCTGACAAAGAAGGGTTCGCCTGCCATCGCCATCGCCACTTCAAGGCCTCCGGCGCCCATTGAAAGCATTCCCAAAGAGCCTGCCGAACAGGTGTGGCTGTCTGATCCAAGAAGAGTCTTGCCGGGAATGCCGAAGTGTTCCATGTGAACTGGATGGCTGACGCCGTTGCCGGGCCTGCTGTACCAGACCCCGAACTTCTTGCAGGCGCTTCTGAGGAAGAGATGGTCATCAGGGTTTTTAAAATCCATCTGGAGAAGATTGTGATCAACATACTGCGCTGAAAGCTCGGTCCTCACACGGGGGATGTTCATCGCCTCGAACTCAAGCATAACCAATGTTCCGGTGGCGTCCTGCGTCAGTGTCTGATCGATTTTCAGGGCGATTTCTTCACCGACCGACATGTCACCGACTGTCAGGTGTGATGCAATCAATTTTTGTGCAACATTTTTTCCCATCGAATTACCTCAATGTGAATGAAAAACAGGCTTTCCAGACCAAATCGCTTCCTGACTTAAATTATAGCCTACATAAGGCAATAGTCAAAGGCAATGTGCCCGTCCTCCATATTCCCGCTCTTTCACGCTTCCGCACTTCATGATATACTCCTAAAGAGAAGCCGCTTAATAAATTACAGAAGGAAATTCTATGTTAAAAACATCCGATCTGGTAGTAAAAGCACTCGAAAACGAAGGGGTCAAATATATATTCGGGATCCCCGGTGAAGAAAACCTTGACCTCCTCAATTCTTTAAAGGACTCTTCCATTCAATTGATTATTACCCGCCATGAACAGGGCGCAGGCTTTATGGCGGCCACCTACGGACGTCTTACGGGCTCTCCCGGTGTATGTCTGTCCACGCTGGGTCCGGGGGCAACGAACCTGGTTACTCCTGCGGCTTTTGCTCAGCTCGGCGGTATGCCCATGATTATGATAACGGGACAGAAGCCGATTACGAAAAGCAAACAGGGACGCTTTCAGATCGTCAATGTGGTGGAAATGATGCAGCCCCTCACCAAAATGGCCAAGCAGATCGTGCATGAGCATACGGTTACGGCTATAATCCGGGAGGCCTTCAGGCTGGCCGTTGATGAACGGCCCGGGGCAATTCATATCGAGCTCCCTGAGGACATTGCCCGGGAACACTCCGATGCCGAGATCTTTGAAAAGGGAAGTTACCTCCGGCCCGTTGGTGACAGTGAGGCGATCATCGATGCTGTGAAGAAGATACAGGCGGCAAAATCACCGCTTATTCTCCTCGGTGCCGGTGCCAACAGGCGGAACACCCATGATGTTATCACCTTCCTGATCGAGAAGACGGGCATCCCCTTTTTTACGACCCAGCTGGGAAAAGGAGTGGTCGATGAGCGCTCGCCTCTCTGTCTCGGTACGGCCGCTCTCTCAAGCGACGACTGTGTGCACATGGCGATCAATAAATCGGACCTTATTATCAATATCGGTCACGATATCGTGGAGAAGCCCCCTTTCTTCATGACAAGAGAGGGCTTTGATGTTATTTCCATAAATTTTCTCCCGGCAAATGTTGATGAAGTGTACTTCCCCCAGGTCGAAATAGTGGGCGATATTTCCCACAGCATCGCAGAGATCACCCAGCGCATGGAAAAACAGCCTCATTGGGATTTTCAGCGCATGCTCGATATCAAGGGAAGACTGGACAGGAGCATAGAGGAGGGGACCCGTGACAACAGCTTCCCCGTATTGCCGCCGAGGCTGGTGAGCATTGTTCGATCGGTCATGCCCTCCGACGGCATTATCTCCCTGGACAACGGGATGTACAAGATCTGGTTCAGCAGGAACTATCAGGCCCATAAACCGAATACAATACTCCTTGACAATTCACTTGCCGCCATGGGGGCCGGACTGCCTGCTGCAATGGCTGCCAGGATGGTGTATCCTGACAGAAAGGTCATGGCAATCTGTGGAGACGGCGGTTTCATGATGAATTCCCAGGAGCTTGAGACAGCGGTCAGACTGAAGCTGGACCTTGTTGTGCTCATTGTAAACGACAGCGCCTACGGCATGATCAAGTGGAAGCAGGCGGACATGGGTTTTGATGACTTCGGACTTGACTTCGGGAACCCCGACTTTATCAAATACGCAGAAAGTTACGGGGCGGGCGGTCATCGGGTTGAGAGGACAGAGGATCTTGAGTCGTTGATCAGCAAGTGCTTTGCTCTCTCCGGTGTTCATGTTATTGATGTGCCTGTAGATTATTCGCGGAATCAGGAGTTGTTAAGCCAGTGTATGGTTGGAATATAAAACGGTAAAGGAGGTCTGTGATGGCAGGATCAACTCTGAAAGTTTTTTCCCCCTATGATGAACATCTGATAAAGGAGCTGCCCCTGACATCAATGGACGATGCTGAGAAGATTCTTGATCGGGCACATGCTCTTCATGTGGACCGCTCCAGGTGGCTGCCGAAATCGGAGCGCATAAAAATTCTGAAAGATTTCATGAAGCTGCTTTCGGAAAACGTTGAAACACTGGCAAAGCAGGCGGCAGAGGAAGGGGGCAAGCCCCTCGTTGATTCCATCATAGAGGTGAACAGGGCCGTAAACGGTGTTGAGGTTGCCATTCAGGAGCTTGCGCAGATGAGGGGCATGGAGATCCCCATGGAACTGAACGAAGCTTCAAGAAATCATATGGCCTATACAATGCTTGAACCTGGCGGGGTGGTTTTTGCGGTGAGTGCATTTAACCATCCTGTCAACTTGATTATTCACCAGGTGATTCCGGCAATTGCAACCGGGTGTCCGGTGATTGCAAAACCTGCCGCAGCCACACCGCTGTCATGTTTCTCGGTAGTTGACATGCTTTATGAAGCGGGGCTGCCGGAAGAATGGTGTCGAGCAATTGTGTGCGACAGGGAAGTTACCAGCCGGATTGCATCGGACCGGCGTATTAAGTTTGTTACCTTTATCGGCTCGGCAAAAGTGGGATGGAAGATGAGAAACAGTCTTGCCCCGGGGGCCGGCTGCTCCCTTGAGCACGGCGGAGCAGCTCCGGTTATTATTGAAGCTGATGCGGACATTGACGCTCTCCTGCCGGGGCTTGTTAAAGGCGGCTACTACCATGCCGGTCAGGTCTGCGTTTCTGTACAGCGTGTTTTTGTGCAGCGTGCAATAATTGATGAAGTAAAAGGCAAAATGGTCGAAATGGTTCGAAAACTCAAGGTCGGAGACCCCGTTGATATTTCTACGGAGGTGGGCCCTCTCATTAAGCCCGGTGAAGTGGACAGGGTGGACAACTGGGTAAAGGAAGCGGTCAGCCAGGGTGCCGAACTGCTCTGCGGAGGGAAGAGAATTTCGAATACCAGTTATGAACCTACCCTGCTGCTTAATCCTTCGCAAAGATCAAAATGCTCTCAGGAAGAAATCTTCGGTCCCGTTGTCTGTTTCTATGAATATGAAAACTATCTTGATGCCGTCGAAGTGGCGAACATGGTCCCTTTCAACTTCCAGGCATCGATTTATACAAAATCTCTGGATACCGCTCTTGACTGTGTAAAGCGCCTGAAGGCAAAGGCGGTTATGGTGAATGAACATACCGCATTCCGCGTTGACTGGATGCCCTTTGGCGGGGCGGAGATGTCGGGACTTGGAGTGGGCGGTATCGGTTATTCCATGCGGGACATGTGCCATGAGAAACTAATGGTCATAAAATCAGGCGTTGTGTAGAAACACTCCCACGGTGCGTACCCCATGACATTTGCCTGATTGGGCCGATGCAGACAGGAGCACCTGTCTCAGAAAGAACGCTGATATCGAGGTTGGACCTCGACATCACTCATTGGGACCGCTTATCATTTCATGCATAACTCTGCTCAAGTGGTTCATATTATATGGTTTTCTCATTACAGCTTTAAACCCGTACTTCTGATAGTCAGACACGACAGGATCATGTGAATAGCCGCTTGAGACAACGGCCCTGATATGGGGATCAATTGCAAGAAGCTGCTTGAGTGCCTCCTTCCCGCCCATTCCCCCCTGGATTGTTAAATCAAGTATTACAGCATCAAAAGGATTTGCAGACCCCAGGGCTTTCCCATACATTTCCAATGCTCCTGCCCCATCAGCGGTATACTCAACTGTATATCCCATCTCCATCAGCATTTTGCCGAGGGAACTTCGTACCATCTCTTCATCATCCATTATCAGTATATGGCCTTCTCCGGTGAAGCAGCTCGTCTCATCAGGGTCTTGTGAAGCAACAGTCATGTCTGATGCTGGCAAATAGATTTTAAATATGGAGCCGACCCCTATTTCCGATTCCGCAAATATATGTCCTTCGTGGTTCTTGATTATGGAATAGGCGATGGCGAGGCCGAGACCCCTGCCCATTTCCTTTGTTGTAAAGTAGGGATCAAAGATATTCTGTAAATTTTCTTTTGAAATACCCTTTCCCGTGTCCTGGACAGACATCGTTACATATTTGCCCGCCGGAACCGGTGATTCCGGATGTGCTCCAAGATTGACATTCTCAGCCAGGATCTTTACTCTTCCCCCTTCCAGCATTGACTGGTCCGCGTTGACAACCAGATTCTGGATTACCTGACTGATTTGGCCTGCATCAACTTCAACAGGCCAGAGGTTGTCACTGACGCAAAACTCACATTTAACATTGGAACCCCTCATCGCAAATTCGGCAGAGTCCTTTATGACATCTCCAATGGCCGTGGCTTTTTTAACCGGAGCTCCTCCCCGTGAAAAGGTGAGGAGCTGCCGGGTCAGATCACTTGCTCTCACTATGGCTTTGGAAGCTGCTGTCAGAGGCTCATAGGCCCTGCTGGCAGGGTCAGTATTCACTTTTGAAATATAGATATTATTCAGAATGGCGGTCAGGAGATTGTTGAAGTCGTGGGCAATGCCGCCCGCCAGTATCCCGATGGATTCCAGCTTGTGGCTCCGTTGAAGTTCATCTTCCAGTTTTTTCTCTTTTGTAATGTCCTGTATTATGCCGATGTTCCCGGTCGTCTTATCATCTTTGTTTACCAGCTTCAAGGCATTGAGTTTGCCTGCGAAATTAGTGCCGACCTTCTTTTTGAAGTTGACCTCCAGCACTTTGCCCGCTGATGCATGGTCTTTGTCATAGACTTCCTTCCCCGCTTCCTCAAATCCCTGCTCTTCGGCATACAGTATGCTGGCCTTTTTCCCGATAACTTCCTCCAGTTCATATCCGAAAAGATTTCTGAGTGCCGGTTGATTTGCATTCATAATGATACGGTCAGTGTCGGCGACGATAATGACGTCCCGGATACTTGAAAACAGGTCCTGGAAGCGTCCCTCACTTATCCTGAGATTATCCTCAACCACTCTGCGTTTTTTTATGTTGTCCACAAGCTCGCGATTGAGCTTCAGGACGGAACGGTATCTCCAAAAAGCCATAGCGGAGACGATCAGTATAATGAAAAGAGTCATGAAGAACAGGGCTCTCTTTATTGTCCAGTATGTATCCTCTTCTCCGTACCATTTGACGTAAATATCCTGATACTCGGCGGACCCAACGAACGACTCTATCTCCCTATTGAGCATGGTCTTGAGCAGGTGATCGTCTTTCCCCGTGGCCATCCCCCTTTTAATGTTTATGACGGGTTCCCCGGTAACCTTGATCCTTTCATCGACACCTGCATCTCTTGCCAGTTTAAAAAATATGTCCTCAGCAGCAACAAAGGCATCAATCTGGCCGGCGAGAAGACTGAAGAGCCCTTCTGAAA
Source organism: Thermodesulfovibrionia bacterium (assembly GCA_945786855.1). Classification (GTDB taxonomy): domain Bacteria; phylum Nitrospirota; class Thermodesulfovibrionia; order UBA6902; family UBA6902; genus CALZGI01. The sequence goes on from CALZGI010000249.1 coordinate 11,110, forward strand.
AGGTGTCATATATCGTAACCTCCATATCCGGAATATTGAAGATTGACTTATTGGCGATGCCTCCCTTTGTTGTCCCGACAGCGAGCCCTCTGCCGAGCTCTTTAATGGTCCAGTTCTGTGACCGGACAAAAATTGAAATTGATGAACTGTGGATAACGTTGGAATACAAAAGTGATTTCCTGCGTTTTTCGCTTATTGCAAGGCTCGCAATAATATCAGCCTCGCCCCTCGTGACTTTTCCTATCATCCCCGACCATGTATTCGCATATGTATAGGTGACCTCCAGTCCAGCTCGCATTGCTATTGCATCCATGACATCAACGGCGAATCCCGAAGCGGAGCCTGTTTTCTCATCATGAAACTGCAGGGGAGGCGAACCTCGAAGGACAACAGCTGTTATTTTTTCCCGCTTTGCAGGGACGTGGTCTTTTTCAGCATGTACTTCATTATAAGAGAACAAAGCCATGAGGGTAATCAGAAACAGATACAGCAATAATTTCATCCGGGCAGGCGTATTGTACTGCAATAGAGATGGCATAATTAATTAATTTTCAACAGTAAACGGTTTATTTAAGCAGTCCTGGTAATATATCTTCTTTAAGAATACTGATCTGCGAGAGAAAATGGAACTATCTCGCACTTCCTTTTCATCAGAAGCGAAGGACCGAATTCTGTTTATTTCAATGCCTGAAATAGACTAAAATAGATGAGTTATGAAAGAAAGCAAACGAAAATTCAAGCGCTATGACATTCCTCTTCATGTAAAGTTCAGGCCCACCTATGGTGCTACGGATTACGCTTCGGGAATAACAAAAAATGTATCCGGTGACGGCTTCGGGCTCGAGGCCCGGGATTTCAGGTTTATTCTCTATGAAAACCTTGAACTGATGGTCCATCTTCCTGAAAGTGAAACCCCTGTGTATCTCTTTGGTGATATCCTCTGGAAACAACAGGACGGCGCACGATGCCGTGCGGGGATAAAGTTCAGGATGAAGGACAGCCGCATGAAAAAAGAGGCCACAGAAAAGATATTTTCTTCTTCGAAAATACCACTTGCCAGTATGTACAGGGATGACCTGGAATATTCAACTCCCGGGAAAACATCCGATTTCCCTCTGTCCTTCCCAAAAGCCCCGGATATGCTCTATCCGATATTGCAGAATAAGATAGGGTTTACCAAGCAGTATTATAATGATGGTTCGCGGTGCAGGGTAACCTTCAGGCTGCTGAAGGAATGGGCCGGGAACTCTCGGAATGCAGTCATTGTGGGTGACTTTAATGAATGGGATTCGTCGAAATCGCCGATGACACAGCTTGCGAACGGTGATTTTGTTATTACCCTGGAATTGGACAGTAAAAGAGAGTACCGGTTCCGGTATCTGATTGATGGTGACCGCTGGGAGAATGACTGGTATGCCGACAGGTATACGAAACATGATTCAGGACCCAAAGCCTCCGTCGTCATTCTATGATTGCAGGGGCACGGTGTCCGTGCCCTGTGTGACATTGTGCAGAAGTGCAAAAGAGCAGAAGAAATAGATCTGCTGGTACCCTTTGGACAGACCTGTTCATGTCACTTGTCCCGGAGCATTTCCAGTGAGACCGTAATTTCAACACCTTTCCCCACGACTCCCATTGCATGGAACTGACCGCTTCCTACATGATAATCCAGCCTGTTAATGGTAAATATTGTTTCGAACCCGGCAACGATCTGCCCCTGCTTCAGGGGATTGTCTTTCATCCCGAAGTAGGTGAGAGGGAGTTCAAGGGGCTGTGTCACATCCTTCATTGTGAAATCTCCTTCAACGATGTACAGGTTTCCCTCTTTATGTGTTATGCGTTTACTTTTGAAGGTGATCAGGGGATATTTCTTAACTGCAAAAAAGTCGTCTCCCCGAAGGTGGTTGTCCCTCTTGCGTATGTTTGTGTTTATGCTTTTTGCCTGTACCTCAACATATATTGAGCTCTCTTCAAGGTTGCCGGGGTCGAAATGAAAGGTGCCGGAAAATTCCTCAAAGTGCCCGATTACTTTTGCATAGGTGTGATCGATGGCAAAGTAAAACCGTGAGTGGGCCCGATCAAATTCCCATTCGGTTGCGCCGGCAGTCGCCAGTGTGCAGAGTGTCGAGACCAGAGAACAGATGATAAAGAGTATGACAAGAGTTTTTTTCATGAAGCTCCTCCTGATGTTTATTTGTGTGTACAGGTAATTGTATCACAGTATCTCCGGGATGCAAAATGGAAATTACCGTGTCTTCTACAGGCGAAACTCCTCCAGAAAGATTACGGAACGGCGGAAGCCGATTTCAATGAGCCACCTTTTCACATCCTGCATCATTATGGGAGGACCACATACAAAAACAGGAGTTTTTCGACTGTGTTCGGAGAGCAGTTTTTTCAGTTTGTCCAGGTTCAATCGACTGCCTGAATCAGGGCCCTTTTCCTGGCGGGTAAGAACATGAATGAGCTTTAGTTTGCTTAGTTGCTGCTCCAGCTCTTTGAATTCATCGGCATAGACGATATCGTCCCTTGTCCGGTTGCTCCAGATAAGTGTTGTCTTTCTTCTTTTACCGCTATCAACCATATGCCGCAGCATGCTCAGCATGGGAGTTATTCCGATCCCCCCTGCGATCATGATAAGCTCATCTGAAGGGTTATGGAAGAGATAGCTGAAATGGCCGTAGGCGCCGTCGATATAAGCGGTGTCCCCTGGAGTGAGACGGCTGATGCGGCCTGTCCAGTCTCCGCTGCACCGGATAGAGAAGAGTAAATTCCCCGGACGTGTCGGTGTGGATGATATAGTGAATGGATGTTCTTCCGATGAGACATTCCCTGACTGAAAGGAGATGAATGCAAACTGTCCGGGGATATATTGAATAGTGCCGCTGTCGCGCGGGCTCACCTGAATGGTGTAGGTGTCCTTCCCTGCAGGTGCAACACCGGTGACGGTCCAGGGGGTCTTTTTACGAAGAACGGGCTTTGTCTTTACCCATCCCAGAACTATGGCATAGATTCCTGCAGCAAGAAAAACTAAGAGCCGCGGCTCAGCCTCCTCAAAGGTCTCGCTTACGAAAAGGACATGGACAATGAGCATGACCACGGCCAGGGAAACGGCCCCGCGGTGAAAGACCCACCAGCGGTCGAAGGGAAAACTGAGAAAGAGGCGCCATATGCCTGTAGCCGTGATGAGCAAAATCAGGACCAGCAGGAATGCCCCAAGCGCTTCGGGCCAGTATTCGAGCTCAAGGGGGATACTCGTGATGTCCTCGGGGGCAAAGACAAACAGGGGATGGAACAGGGCAAGAACTGTTACAGCAACTGCATTTACGCGGTGGACCCCATAGAGCCTGTTCAGGGCAAAAATTCTATCCAGCACTTTAAACCGTGCACTCAAAGACAACTGCAGGAGCAGGAGTGTGGCGGCAGTCATGCCAAGGACCTTGCCGGTGCGTAAAAGTGTCTTGTCAAAGCCGGTTTTGTAGCGGATAGACTGGGATTCGAAAAGAAAAGGAATGCTTATTGCCCCCGCAAGCAGCAGCAGAACAAGCAGGACACAGACGAATCCCAGAACGTGCCGAATGCCGGGAGGCAGGATCCCCGTTTGTGTTCTCTCTCCCCCTGTCACTCAACGCATCCTCTCTGCCTGAGGGGCACTCTCCGGGGCTGCATTTTAACAAGAATGAAATAAGCAACAGGCAGCCGGGCCCATAAAATAAAAATTGCAGGCAGCGTGGATTCAGTAATAATCCTGTACAGGGTAAAGGGCCGTTCAAAGTAAAGGAGTGAATAGTAAGACATCCCTGTCGTGCCGATAAGGACTGTTACAGCGTTCAGCATAAAGCCCCATGCAGAGGTGGCTGGCCGTGAGTAGAGAACAGGGATGACAATAAGACTGAATACACTGAGCGGTGAGGCCCAGAAATAATAAAGGCTTTCCCATGGAGGATGGAGTTTCAGGTGGATGAACACTCCCGCAAGGGTAATGCCCATATGGATCAAAATAAGAAATCTGACTGAAAGAGGGGGCATAATGTTTTACTGTAGGGGCAATTCCCGAAGCGGGTCTCCGCGAGGGTCGCTTCGACATGAATTGCCCCTGCCATGAGGATCACTTGTTTCAACAAACTAAGCTTTGGATGTTTCCTCTTAAAGAAAGACCTCGATCTATGTATTCACAACAAAGGAAACTTTAACATTAAGCCTGTACTTGCTGATCGCGTTGTTTTCTACGATGCCCTGAATGTCCTGGGCATACACGGTCTTGATGTTTTTTACTGTCTTGGATGCTTCCTGCAGAGCGGACTTCATTGCGCCTTCAATGCTGTCGCCTTCAGCAAGCAATTCGATAACTTTTACAATCGCCATGGTGACCTCCTTATTTATGAGTGTGTTTTATTGTAGTGACCATTTGATTTATCCCGAATCGCTGTTTTTTCCAGCGAGCAATTTTAAGCGCCGGACGCGTTCTTCTGCGGGGGGGTGAGTTGAAAATAACTTCTGCAGGCCCCCGAAAAAAGGGTTCATGATAAACATATGTGAATGAGCCGGATTCCCCCTGGTCAGAGGTACTGCCTGAACTCCCCGGTGGAGTTTAGCGAGGGCACTGGCAAGGGCCAGGGGTTCCCCGCTTATCTCAGATCCGCCCGCATCTGCGGCGTACTCCCTTACCCGTGAAACAGCCATGCGAATGAGCATGGCCCCGAGAGGGGCGCCGATCATGATGAGCATCATTCCCAGGGGATTATTCCGCCGGCCCTGACTTCCTACTCCGAAACGGGCAAACTGCCCGAGCATGGCAATGGCCCCTGCAAAGGTGGCGGCAATCGTACCGGTGAGGATGTCCCGGTTTTTAACGTGGGCCAGTTCGTGGCCCATCACGCCGGCCAACTCATCATCATCGAGAATCTGGAGGATTCCCTCTGTTGCAGCAACTGCAGCATGTTCCGGATTACGGCCTGTAGCAAAGGCATTTGGATTCCCCTCAGGGATAACCAATACTCTCGGCATGGGCATCCCTGCCTTTCTCGTCAACTCGGAAACGATTGTATACAGCCGGGAATTATCATCGGGTCCCACCTCGGCAGCCCCGTAACGTTTCAGGATCATCTTGTCGCTGAACCAGTAAGAAAATACGTTCATGGCAGCGGCAACAAGAAAAGCCATCACCGTTCCCTGTGTTCCTCCCAGATAGCCGCCAATGAGAACGAAGAGCACCGTAAGCGTGACCATCAGGAAAAATGTGCGTGTCCGGTTCATGCTGATAGTCCCCTGATCATTCTCATTGTGTGCTCCTCCAGTGCATTATCCTTCTAAAGGCGGTATGCGCAGGACCTGCCCCGGATAAATTTTGTCGGGATCCTTGAGCATCGGTTTGTTTGCATTGAAGATAGTCATATACTTCCCTGCATTGCCGTATTGATCCTTTGCAATTTTTGAAAGGGTATCGCCGCTTTTGACAGTATAAAAAGCTGCTTCCGGTGCAGGGTCTGGAACGGTCATCCGGTCATCCACTTTTCCGACGCCCTTTGTATTTCCGACAAGAAGGATCACTTTTTCACGCTCTTCCTGTGAACCGGCCTTTCCGGTGATCGTGGCGACGTCATCGGTGAATTCAACTGCAAGATCTTCAACCTTTAAGCCCATTTGCTTTACCTGCTCCACCAGTGCGTCCTCGGTTTCCTGCTTTGCCTCAGCTCTGGCTTCCTTCCCCCCGAACAATTTTGCTCCTACGTCTTTGACAAAATCAAATAATCCCATATCAGTCCCTCCTTAGGGTTGTAAAATGTATCACATCCTTCGATGTGCTTATCATTGAACTACGTGCAATTATCACTTCATGAATTTGCTGAAGAGGCGCATTCCATGCTTGATAAGATCGGAAGCATCCACATCGCCATCGCCGTCCGAATCAAGCAGGTTCCCGATAAAGCCCATGGCCTGCGGCTCACTGCGTTCCATTTCCTCTCTTTCCCGTCCCAGGTAACCGGCAAGTGACCCGGCATCCATATTGCCCTGCTGCTTTACCTTTCCGAGTGCTCCCATTAAAACCGGGGCAAGGGTGCCCAGGAGTTTTCCCACCGATCCGGCGTTCATACCGCTTGATTTACTCAGGCCGTTCTGTACAGCGCCCTGCCGCGAACCAAGGATATGCCCGAGAATACCTGCACCGGCAGTGTCATTGCTCTGCCCAAGAAATCCTGACAGGTTATCCAGAATGCTCCCGTCATGGTCACGGGAAAGGGCCCCGGACAGGGCATCGGCACCATCGCTGCTGGATGCATTGCGGGAAAGGGCGTTTAAGAGCAATGGCAGGGCAGCAGAGACAGCTCCCTGCGTGGTATTTTCATCGGCCCCGATCTGGCTGCTTATTTTCTTCAAATTGTCTCCACCCAGCTGCTGACTTACCATTTTCAATAAAGATTCCATTTTATCCTCTCCTTAAGGTTGTTGAAGGTACTTTGAGTGTGAAGATACGACTTTTCACCTACTTTATCTCACATTTCTCCGGAATTGTCAATTGCATAGCTTCTTTCTGTCAATTCTTAATTAACATTCAATATGCAAAACCTTGCAGACACTCTGAATTATTGTTAAACTTGACGTAATTACCTATGGCTTCCTTTGTTTGTTGGACAAAGGAGTATTCGTGTTTTACCAATATCATTACGGGAAGGGAATAAATTACCATGAATGATCAGACGAGCAAGAACCTGAAAGAAGCGTTTGCAGGAGAATCACAGGCAAGCCGCCGTTATAATGCCTTTGCCCTCAAGGCGGAAGAGGAAGGATTCACGAATCTGGCCCGGCTCTTCAGGGCAATAGCACAATCCGAAACGATTCATGCAATGAACCATTTAAAATGCATGAAGGGAGTGAATTCGTCTCTTGAAAATGTTGAAGAGGCCCTGAAGGGGGAAAAAGAAGAGTATACCGGCATGTATCCCATGTTTATGGACCAGGCGAAGAGGGATGTCAATAACGATGCCCTGAAAACGTTTTACTGGGCCAATGAAACAGAGCAGGTCCATGCTGATTTTTATGAGAAAGCAGTGGAGGCATTGAAGCAGGGGAATGATCCCCAGGTGGAGAAGCTTCATGTCTGTTCTGTATGCGGCTACACGGCAGAGGGAACAACACCTCCTGACAAATGTCCTGTCTGCGGGGAAACCCGGGACAAATTTGTTGAAACTGTCTGAAGAAACTGATATGAGGATGACCTTAAGAAAAACATGAACAAGGAACAGCCGGCAATATGCAGGGTCTGGGACCGCCTGAAAGAACGTGACAGGGTGGGTGTATGGGGATTCGGCAGTGTCTCTACCGATGTTGTGCTGTCCCTTGTGGATGAAGGTCTTGGCAAGGAGATCGTTTTTTACAGCCGTCCAAAGGAGAAATATCCCAACCGTGCAGGCGCCTGGGTAAATGACCTGAGGGCCAATACTGTGCGGAGTCCCCGTATCCTGGGAACGAACCGCCTCGAAGACATGGCCGGACTGGATGTTATCTTTATTGGGGTCGGTGTGCCGAGGAAAGAGGGGCAGGACCGGCGGGACCTTCTGGCGACGAATGTGGAAGCAATAGCACAGACCTCCCTTGAAATACGAAGGCTTTATGAAAGCTGCTCTGGAAGGGACATGCCTGTACTCGTTTATATGGGGAACCCGGTGACGAGTATGACATGGGTGGGGTACAAAGCAACCGGTTTCCCCCGCAGCCATATCATGGGTCAGGCGGGGAACCTGGATTCCCGGAGAATATGCCATGCCATTTCCGGGAAGCTCGGTCTTTCAGGCAATGACATGCGCGGGATCGTATTCGGGGACCATGCTGATTCCATGGTGGCGAGCCCCCGCTTCTTTTCTGTTGGCGGAATCCCTCTGGATACTTTTGCACAGGTGGAGAACATTGATCTCAGTGATGTAATGCAAATTATTGAAAAGGCCAAAAAGGGAGGGACGCACTTTGTGAATGAAACGGGACGGAGCGCATCAGCCGGTCCTGC
>CALZGI010000250.1 GCA_945786855.1 Thermodesulfovibrionia bacterium
GCCAGCGTCACCTCTAACCGGCTGGCATCTTCAATCACATGGTAATTGGTCACGATCCGTCCATCCCTGTCCCATATGAAGCCCGACCCCGTTCCCTGGGGAATTTCGTATATGTTCAGGCTGAACAGGCTCCGCCTCAGTTCAATGCTTGTAATGTATACAACTGATGCTGATGTGGCTTCGAAGAGATCAATATTGGTCCTCTCATCTTCAGCAAGATCTCCCCGTGCTATGACAGGCTTCGGCTCTGCTTCCGGATCAAAGGGTGAATTGATGCTGGAGCGGAACCACCAAATACCCGCCAGAAGCAGCACAATGAGAATAAGGGGTGCAATATTCCCGCGCTGTTCACTATTAGATTGCTTCATCTTCTCCCTGCCGGCAATATGTCATACTATTTAAGAATTCACTTAAACAAAGAATGGCCTGCCAATCTTCCGGGTAAGAATATAATTTCTGAATATGATAGTACTGTATGTTTGCAGGGCAGGTTCAGCAGTTGGATGAATGTCGACAAATACTATCTTTATCCCGGGCAGGCTATAAAGCATGCTCCATGAAAAAGGACATCATGCTAATTCAATTCCTTGTCTTTCCAATATTTCGTTCCCGCTACAGTAGCCTGAAGCGCCACTCCTGCCTCGGTGAGCTGGTAAATGATAATGTCCTGATCAAGATATATTTCGCCTCCGACTGCAGTCCCCTTTTCTCCGGATTTTGCAGCGGCATCAGCCTGGCCTCCAAATTCCCAGCCCTTTTCTGTAAACTGATTCATTACATCACTGTTCTTGAAAATCATTACCAGTCTGAAATCTTTAATGCCAAGGCCCAGGCCGGCGCCCACCTGGATCATTTTCATGTATGTGTGTTGTTCCGTTGCCCTGTCAACAACAACACCATAACCGCTGCCAGTACTAAGGTAAAGAATGTAGCTTCCTATATTACTGAACACTCCGTAGCCGGCTGACTGATCTATTAACCCCTTCGATTCAGGTCTTGTCTTGTACAGCTTGTCCAGTGTTTCAGCTTTCATTTCCAATACGTAATCTCTCCGGTCCTGTGTCGTGTAACCCTTTGGTGTTGCACAGCCAGTCAAAAGAACTCCCGCCATTATAAAAAAGATTGCTTTCTTCATTGACAAAGTCTCCCTTATTATTATTAAACCGGAGGGCCTCAGTAAAACAGAGCTCTCCACATTGATATATCCGCCTCCGGTCTTAATCTACATCTTTCATCACATGCTGTCAATATTTGTTGCTGACTGATTTTTTCAGACCTCCTACAGGGGGTACGATTGAATGAGATGTTCTGAACCGATAAAATCAGGCATGTGAATATTCTGCACTGATATGCCCTTCCAGTCACCCGACGTCAGTTTAAGTTCATACGACTCCACTTTTTACGAATGCCCCCCTGTTCAATATGAATGAACAGGATTGCTTTCTCGTCACTGCCCCGGGGAAAACTTCACATACTTCTCCCAGTACTCAAAGAGCTCTTTTGTGGCATAAAGATCACCGACGCAATACCTGGCAATAGTGAGATACTGCTGCTCTTTAAACAGCTCTGGAACTTCGTAGCCGGTGACCCCTTCTTCCTTCGGACTTTTAATGCCGAATGCCTTGCACCACATGTGCAGGCTGAACTTCCGGCGTACGGCTCCGTAGAAGGTCAGCAGATCGATCAGGTCACAATGGGAAAGATTATACCGGTTGGGCATAAGCTCTTTCGTTGGCTTTATTTCATGCATGGCAGAGCGGAGGATGAGAAAAGGAGCATCAAACCCCCTCCCGTTAAAGGTGATTATCTGATCATAATGCTTAACAGTCTCCCAGAACTTTCTGAGAATCCCCGCTTCCGTATCTGATACATACTCTATCCCGTCTTCTTCCACAGGTTCCTGCTGAATTTCCGGTGACTGATAGTAAACTGCCCCCCGATTCGTATCAGGGTTGAGCATGCCGATGGCGACGATCTCCCCTGTCAATGGTGAAAACCCCAATCCTTCTTTCGCTGCCCGCACCTCATCTTCGTTTTCGGCATACTTGAGGATATATTCCTTCGATGACTCATCAAAGGAGTCAAAATCCTGTCCGATAGTTTCAATGTCAAGGACTAATTTTTTGGTCATGGGACGTGTAGAGTTATAAAAAAAACTATGAAATGTTAGTCACACCGTTGACAGCAGAGCAATGGAACAATCATTTTTCTCCGCAGCGAAGGTCCAGTCCCTCTTCAAGCATAGTCGCCTCATCAAGGAGGTCCTGTGCTTCCCTGTTGTCAGACTCCACCTTCAGTATCTTCTCAATGAGCGCTATGGCACCGCAGGGAGACTGTTCATCATTGAGAAGATATTTTGCCTGGGTCAACATGGGAGGGGTCAGTTTCTCCATCTTACCGGACACAAGCGGAGATTCCGGCTTGAGATCCAGCGCCTTTCTATATTTATCGTATGCTTTCCCGTACTTTCTCGTTGAATACAAATTGCCGGCTTCCTTTAAGTGAGAGACAATTTTCTCTGATGTCCGATACTGTTTCAGCGCCAGGGGATGAGCGGGGTATTTATTTAGAACCTTCTTATACTCTCCCATGGCCTTTTCAAATTGATCTTCCTCAAACAGTTTCTCTGCCAGGAGAAAAGTCTCGTCAGAATATCCATCATCCAGTTTGGCCAGATGGTCTTCCTTCGGGGCCTCATGGAGCTCGTGCATTCCCTCGGCGGGATAAGCGTATTCCACCTCTTCTTTCACCCCTCTCTCCTCGTCACGCACAGACACCTCACGCATAGTGGTTTCAGCCTTTTCAGGCGCAGCTTTCTGAAACGGTTCAGGCTCCTGACGGGGTGCTGCTTTGTCTGCTTTCTCCTGAATAACCATATTTTCAAGTACAGGAATCCTGATCTTCCGGCCAACGCTCACTTTATTCATATCCCGGATACTGTTAAAGTCTGCTATCACGCCATATTTCATTATGTCTCCATAATACATACTGGCCAGGATCGACAGGCTTTCCCCCGGCTTGAGCGTGTGAATAATAAAGTCCTTCGCA
>CALZGI010000251.1 GCA_945786855.1 Thermodesulfovibrionia bacterium
CGGAAGTAATTTTGTCACCATCGCAATGGACAAGGTTGAATTCAGAAAAAGCGTGAGAAAAGGCACAATACTAAAATTTCTTGTTGAAAAGAAAAGAGAAGGAAATACGTCGATCCAGTATGCTGTGAGTGTATATCAGGGTGATTCCGGGGAAGACAGAAAGGATATAATTTTTTCTACCCGTGTAACATTTGTCCATATTGATGAAGAGGGCAGAAAGATTCCCTTACCCGGGTAAACATGGCATGGCCGGGTGAAGAAAAGGGTTGGGACCTCCTCGCACGACAGAACCCCCAAGATGTAGAGGCTCGATCAAAATCACTTTATAATGGGCAAAGTTCAAAATATGAGCTTCTCTGCCTCGGTCAGGACATTCATATCTCGTTGACAGACAGGACCATCAACGGCACTTCTCCTTTCGGGAATTACATGACCAGTAACCTGGGGGACTACGCGCAGCTTTCAATTCTCAGGTACCTGACTGATTCAAAGGATCTACCGCTGACAGGACTGCTTCTCAGGCCCTCAGATCTGCCCGGAGGCGACATGTTCATGAAGGGTACACATGTCCTTCCGCTCGACAGGATCGCCGCTGTGTTTGGAAAGAGGAATGAATCATATCTTGACAGAGGGCTCAGCCTTGGAGGTCAGCGGCAGGATTACGGAGATATCTCTCTGGTTCTCTTTCCATTCCCGAGAATTCCGATCACTCTTATTCTGTGGTCAGGCGATAATGAATTTCCTTCGAGGTGTTCGCTCCTTTTCGATTCAAGTTGTTTGTCTCACCTTACCACTGATCTCCTCTGGTCCACAGCAATGATGACTGTTGAGATGATGCTGCGAATTTAATTCTAACAATGCAATGAGAAGCCATGAGAGACTCCCGCGTATCTAAGAATGTTGCCATAGACAGTCTGATTGCGATAAAATTGAACAAGGGCATGATACTTTTTTTGTTGCTTACGAGGAGAAAGGAGACACAAAGTTTATTTCAAATGCTTGAGAACCCCATTGATAAAGAAGACAATAACCTTTACCCTTTACTCAGCCTATTATGACAACAGCGAAAAAGGCAGGACTCATATTTATTCTAATCGGCATCTGCCTGCCCACGGCGACACTTCCATTCATTACAGAATTTAAGCCGGTTCCTGAATTGTGCCTTACTTCCAACTTTTTTCAGAACATGGGGAATATGATCGTGGTACTCGGCAATAACAATGCAGGTTTTGCTTCGGGAAATGCGGGAGCTCAGGCCATTCCCTTCTCGATACCGTACAGATACCTTTTTTCTCTGGGTGTAATCCTTGTGTGCACAGGTCTCGTGATACTGGTTCTCTATTCAGGCGGGAAAACAGAAAAGAAAGAGGACGGTTAACTTCTCCAGAACCGCACTCTGCCCACATCAACATGAACAAAGTTTGAATTGGGATAATAACCTACGCCTCCGACCTTCAGCTCATAGGCAACACGCCGCAAATTTTTAATACTCTGCCCCGGTAAACGAATATCAGCGGCTTTGCCCTTCACGTGAAGGCTTCTCTTCGCCACCGCCCTGTTTTTCTTTCTTAATTTGGAATTGGTTGCTGGGGAGCGATATCCCGATATAAGATGAAAAGGATCTTTGCACTCAAGCTTTTGCTGGATAGCGTAAAGGAAGTCGTAAAGACGGGGCGCCATCTTTTTTTCAGCCCCGTTGTAGTGGTCACGGAAGATATAATTAAGATCATTGAGCGCATTTTTGTCATATTTACCATTTTTCCAGTAGACCACATCAATATATTCCTTGGAATGGAGATTATATACACAGAGAGCTCTCTCTTCGTATAAATATTTACTCACAGCCGCCATTGTCTCGCAGGGGATAATGCCAGCAACGGCCGTAACCAGTCCCATTTTAAGTAATTTTCTGCGGGTCATTCCCTGGTTATCAATATTCTCATCTGTGCATGTCTTATTCATATACTCTTCCTGCATACCTTATCGGCATTATTAACCAGCAAATTAAATGCCAACTCAAACTCACTGAATTATAATGATTCTTAATTTATCGGGCACTGGGTAAATATACATTCAGGCATCAGTTGTGTCAAGTTTTCAACACACTAAAGAGAGCGATATGCAGGCAGGAATTATCGTGGAAGGAAAGCTGACAGTCGTACAGGTTTATTTCTGAGTGCTTTGTCGAGACGGGCGTCTCGTTCGTAAACATCATTTCGAAACTGCATAACACCTTTCTCATCCACCCATGCAGTAAGGTAGACAACGTGCACATTAATGGGATTGAGCAGTTTGATCCTGGTCCTCTCACCCTCCTTCATGACAGCAGTTAACTTTTCTTTTTTCCACTCCGGATCGTCCTGCAACAGGTATTCTGCCAAATCATCGGGACGCTCTAGCCGAATACATCCGTGACTGAAGGCGCGGGACTTCAGCGCAAAAAGCCCCTTTGACGGAGTATCATGAAGGTAGACGTTATATTTATTGGGAAGCATAAATTTCATTCTGCCAAGGGGATTCAGAGGCCCGGGCTCCTGTCGAAAAACAAAAGGGAATGTTTCCATCGATATATTTTTCCAGTCAACCGTTTCTGGTTTAATCTCCTCGGCGCTCCGTGCCCAGCCCCTGTACGTCCTTATCTTCTGCCGCTCAAGGTAATGAGGATCATTCACAATCTTCGGCAAGAGTTCTTCTTTTGCAATGCTTTCAGGAACTATCCACCAGGGATTCAGAATTATATATCTCATTTTTTCACTAAAGACGGGAGTATTCCAGAACGGCTTGCCCGCAACCACTCCCATAGACATCACAAGTTCATCATGCTCCAGATAACTGAGTCTGAAATCTGCAATGTTCACCATGATATAACGGTGGCCCAGATTTCTTCCCAGCCAGCGCATTCTCTCAAGGTTCACCTCTATCTGGCGAAGTCTTTTTTCCACCGGCACATTCATCGCATTCAGGGTGTCCGGGCCTACAATTCCATCAGCCTTAAGCCCGTGCCGTTTCTGAAAGTCAACGATAGCCATCCTGAGAATATCATCAAAAAGCGGTCCTGGCTCATTACCATGAAGGACCATATCCTTTGACTGCGCCAGTCGCTTTTTTATTGCGGTGACATTACTGTTTGTATCACCCTCTCTCAATAAAGCCGGTGCCGACACTTCCTGCCATCCGCCCTCTTTGGCAATGCTGCGGAGAGCCATAAGATGTCCTCTCAGCTCGTAGTACCTGTCCTGAGGCGGCAGGAGGCGTCTCAAGGTATCCCGGACATCTCCGTCCCGAAGGGCATCTTCCAGCAGAATATCCACATCCAAACCGCTGCGGTGGACAAACCATTCTGCTTCGATTGTTACAGGATCAACGCATCCCGCTGAAAAGTGACATCCGAGCATGAGAAATGCATCGGTTAACAGAACATCCATTTCGGCAGCAATTTCAGGATCAAGAGTTCTTCGTTCCTGATACTGTCTGTGTAGTTTCTTTATGGAAGAAAGATGATAATATTCCGGAACAAGCCCGTCAATACTGACCTCTTCAATTGCCTCAACAAGGCTTTCTGAATGCGGGAAGGCTCCTCCCTCTCCCGACCATGCCGGTTTAAATTTTCTTCGATCATAAAATCTTCTTAACATTTCTCCTGCATAAATGGATTCTCCTCCCAGTGACTGCAACAAAGAATCGTCCGATTGACCGACAATGACCTTAATCAATTCAGCTGTTCTCGAACTAAATATCCGGGTTACAGGTGCACCATCATCTGCATGAATACCACTGTCCATCGGTACAATCACAAAAAGGAGAAGTATGCCGAAGAATGCCGTACTGTTTTTAATAAACCTGATCATTTCGTTCACTTTCTGAGTGCCTCCGGGGATTTAGCATACAATTACTTTCAATCACGTACATTAGTATAGCAGATGCTGTGTTTCTCTCATGTTTGAACATGATTGACTAAAGTGAGGTCATAAATTGCACTACAATTCATTTTGTTTTATAATTCTGAATTCACAGGAACCAGAAATCACGGCTGTATCAGAGGAGGAAGAATGAAAGAGACGAAAATTACTCTGTCTGAAAAAGAAATGCCCACAAGGTGGTACAACATCATGGCCGACATGCCGAATCTTCCGAAACCACCGTTACATCCCGGCACAAAGCAGCCTGTCGGACCTGAAGACCTGTCTGCAATCTTTCCCATGGCTCTCATTGAGCAGGAAGTCAGTCAGGAGCGATGGATCGATATCCCTGAAGAAGTATTGGAAATTTACTCTCTCTGGAGACCTTCTCCCCTCTATCGGGCCCACAGACTTGAAAAAGCCCTCGGGACGCCGGCAAAAATTTATTATAAATACGAGGGCGTAAGCCCCACAGGCAGCCACAAGCCGAATACATCCATCCCGCAAGCCTATTACAATAAACAGGCAGGCATTAAAAGAATAGCAACGGAAACAGGGGCCGGGCAGTGGGGCTCATCCATGGCACTGGCAGGAAACCTTTTCGGCCTCGATGTTACGGTCTATATGGTCAAAGTAAGCTATGACCAGAAACCGTACCGTCGCATCACCATGGAAACATGGGGCGCTTCGGTCCACGCGAGTCCTTCTGAACTCACTCAGGCAGGGAAAAAAGCTCTTGAAGCAGATCCCAATAATCCAGGGAGTCTCGGTCTTGCCATTTCCGAGGCCGTTGAGGATGCCGCGACAAAAGATGAAACGAATTATTCCCTCGGATCAGTCTTAAACCATGTGTGCCTCCACCAGACGGTTATTGGCCTGGAAGCACAAAAGCAGATGGAGATGGTCGGAGATTATCCCGATATCATTATAGGATGCTGCGGCGGCGGCAGCAACCTTGCAGGCATTGGATTCCCTTATATCCGGGACAAAATAAGCGGCAAAGACGTTCGGGTAATCGCAGTGGAACCGTCTTCCTGCCCTACCCTCACGAAAGGTGAATTCAGATATGATTTCGGCGATGTTGCGGGGCTTACTCCCTTTCTGATGATGTATACGCTCGGCCACGACTTCATTCCACCGGGAATACATGCGGGCGGACTGCGATATCATGCAGATGCACCACTGGTGTGTCAGCTTTACCATGACGGCTTGATAGAAGCAAAGGCGTATCACCAGACAGGAGTATTCGAGGCGGCACTGCAATTCGCGCGGACAGAGGCCATAATACCGGCACCTGAAACTGCACACGCAATAAGAGGCGTAATTGATGAAGCCCTCCTCTGCAAAGAGGAAGGAAAGGAAAAAACCATTCTGTTCAATCTGAGCGGCCATGGCTACCTTGACCTTCAGGCCTATGCCGATTACATGGACGGCAAACTGAGTGATTATGAGTATCCTGAAGAAAAAATAAAGGACGCTCTTTCAAAACTGCCGACATTCTAATAAGAGGAGAAGCCCCGGATGCCAATGTGAGCTTTCAGACTGGTATCCTGGCAAACCATGACCGGTATTATTGATTTCCATACCCATGCCTTTCCCGATGAACTTGCAGAAAAGGCAATGAGCGTGCTCGAGCTCGAAGGTGATGTTAAGGCTCACCTGGATGGAAGGGTTGACTCTCTGATTTCGTCCATGGACCGGTGCGGGATTGAAAAAAGCATTGTATGCTCCATCGCTACAAAACCATCACAGTTCGAACCCATCCTAGAATGGTCTCAAAAAATACGGTCTGAAAGAATTATTCCTTTCCCGTCCCTTCATCCAGATGACCCGGAAGCGCTGCTCAAAATTGATTCCATAAAAAATGAAGGCTTTAAGGGGATCAAGTTTCATCCCTATTACCAGGACTTTCTCGTTGATGAGGAAAAGCTCTTTCCGATATATGATAAAATCAGCGCCTGTGGACTCATGATCGTAATGCACACCGGTTTCGATTTTGCTTTTGAAAGGAAGAGGATCGCCGATCCGGAAAGAATCCTCAGAGTAAAAGAAACCTTCCCCGAACTGAGACTGATTACGACCCATTTTGGGGCCTGGGACGACTGGGACGAAGTGGAAAAGCACCTGCTGGGGAAAGACATATATATGGAAATATCTTTTTCCCTTGAATTCTTGAATAAGGAGCGTGCAATCTCTATAATATCTAAACATCCTGTTGAATATATACTTTTTGGTACAGATTCACCATGGACCGATCAGGGGAAGACCCTGGCACTTTTCAAAAAACTTGGCGTCGGACAGGACACTGAAGAACACATATTAAAGATCAATGCTGACCGCCTTCTTAATTAAGCCTGATATGGTATGAGCAGTCATTCATTGTCGTTTATGTTTTAATCCTTTTTAATAAAAGCTGTCCTGAAGAAAGAAGAATGAAAAAAACTAAATCCGCTCAAAAAAAACAGCTCCTTTCAGGAAATGAAGCCATAGCACGGGGAGCCTATGAGGCTGGAGTCCGAGTTGCGTCGGGCTACCCCGGAACTCCTTCAACAGAAATACTCGAAAATTTTTCCCTCTACAAAGAGTCCTACTCAGAGTGGGCCCCCAATGAAAAGGTAGCGCTCGAAGTTGCCCTGGGCGCATCATTTGCCGGGGTGCGGGCACTTGCAACCATGAAGCATGTAGGCCTCAACGTAGCTGCAGATCCGCTCTTTACCTCGGCATACACAGGTGTCAGAGGCGGACTGGTGATCATAACTGCAGACGATCCGGAAATGCATAGCTCCCAGAACGAACAGGACAACAGAAATTATGCATTTGCCGCAAAAGTCCCCATGCTGGAGCCTGCAGATGCTGCCGAGGCCAAAGAGTTTATGAAAACCGCGTACGATATGAGTGAAAAATTTGATACTCCGGTCCTGTTACGGACCACCACAAGGGTTTCCCATGTGAAAGGACTTGTGCCTATCGGCAGAGTAAAAACATCGAAGGGCAAGCCCGGCATAGAAAAAATGCCTCAGAAATTTGTCATGCTCCCTGCAAATGCCCGGAAGAGAAGAGTAGTGATCGAACAGAGGATGCAGGACCTAACGGAGTTTGCCGAGACTTTCTCCGAAAACAGGATTGAGCGGGGTGACAATAAAATCGGGTTCATTACATCGGGGATATCCTACCTCTATGTGAAAGAAGCCTTTCCCGAGGCATCGGTACTGAAACTCGGGATGGTCTACCCTTTCCCGGAAAAGATGATCAGGCATTTTGCGCGGTCAGTAAAGAAACTCTATATTGTAGAGGAGCTTGATCCCTTTATTGAACTCCACGTAAAAGCAATGGGTATTGAGTGCACGGGAAAGCAACGTGTCCCGGCATACGGGGAACTTGATTCACTAAAGGTCAGGCAGGCCATCACCGGTAAAAAGGGGAAAAAATTATACGAAGCGGAATCAATTCCACTCAGACCGCCAAACCTCTGTCCCGGGTGTCCTCACAGGGGGATCTTTCATTCAATTTCGAAACTCGGCCTTTTTGTGGCAGGAGACATAGGATGTTATACGCTGGCTGCGCTGAAGCCCCTCTCGGCACTTGATACCTGCGTGTGTATGGGTGCGAGTATCGGGACCGCCTTTGGAATGGAAAAGGCGCTCGGAAAAGACTCTCTCGGAAAGATCGTGGCCGTTATCGGTGACTCAACCTTCATGCATTCAGGTATTACGGGACTCCTGGACATTGTCTATAACGGGGGTTTTTCAACAGTGATTATACTCGATAACAGAACAACGGGCATGACAGGCCATCAACCCAATCCGGCTACGGGCATGACACTCAGCGGTGAAACGGGAACAACCGTTGACATTGAGGCCCTCTGCAGGGCCATCGGGGTCAAACATGTTTATGATGTGAACCCCCATGATATAAAGGCAACAGAAAAAGTGCTCAGACGGGAGACTGCTCGTGAAGAGCCGTCAGTCATTATCACAAAATCTCCCTGTGTTCTGCTGCCTGAAATGAAGAAAAGGAAAAACAAGCCACTCTACGGGGTGATTACAGAAAATTGCACCGGATGCAGAATGTGTCTGAAAATAGGATGCCCTGCCATTGAGTGGGTCCCTCTGAATGAAAAAGAAGCACTCAGCCTCGGCCTGAAACCAAAACAGAAGGGCCACTCAAGGATCAATCCCGTCCTTTGTGACGGATGCAGCCAGTGTGCACCGCTCTGTAAATTTAACGCAATTAACCTGGTAAAGGACCGAGATGGATAAAAAAGTGAAAAACATAATCATATGCGGTGTCGGCGGTCAGGGAATCCTTCTTGCCAGTGAAATAACCTCTACTGCGCTCATCGAGGCCGGGTACGATGTGAAACAGAGCGAAGTACATGGGATGGCACAGCGCGGAGGGTCCGTTATTGCTCATCTCCGGTACGGAGAAAAGGTATATTCTCCCCTCATCGAACCCGGCACAGCTGATATTGAAGTAGCATTTGAAATGCTTGAATCGGTCAGATATCTCCCTTACCTTCATAAAGGAAGCTCTGTTATTGTCAACACACATAAAATATATCCGCCTTCAGTCGCGACTGGGAATGAAAAGTATCCCTCAGATATCCTGAGCAGGCTGACAGCAAAAAAACTCAACCTCCTTCCCCTGGACGCCTTTGCCATTGCAGAAAAACTGGGAGAAACAAGAGTGGTCAATATGGTACTGGTAGGAGCCCTGTCGTCCTTTCTGCCTGTTCCTGAAAAAACTTTTTTAAAAGTCATTGAAAGAAGGCTCCCGGCAAAGATCCTCAAAGTTAACCTGGACGCCTTTTTAAAAGGGAAAGCAGCCGCTGAGAAGAGAAAGGAGGAGCAGGAACAGCGATGATATGGAATAACGAAGCTGAAACACTTTCCCGTGATGCACTGGAAACCCTCCAACTGCAGAGATTAAAAAGTCTCATCACAAGGGTGTATAGCGCTGTCCCCTACTACCGGCAAAAAATGGATCAAGCTGGAGTAGCGCCCTCTGATATTTCGAACCTTTCCGATTCGCAAAGACTTCCATTCACGACCAAGGAAGACCTCAGGCTGAACTACCCCTTCGGCCTTTTTACCGTACCCCTTGAAGATGTGGTCAGAGTCCATGCGTCATCGGGCACAACTGGCAAACCCACAGTGGTGGGATACACAAAAGAAGATATTGTGACCTGGGCCGAACTCATGGCGAGGGCACTGGTCTGTGCAGGAGCGCATAAGGGAGATATGATTCATAATTCCTACGGATATGGACTCTTCACAGGCGGACTGGGCGCCCATTACGGAGCTGAAAGGCTCGGCGCCACGGTCATCCCCATGTCGGGCGGAAATACCAGGCGACAGATTATGATTATGCAGGATTTTGGCTCAACGGTCCTTCTCTGCACTCCCTCCTATGCGCTCAATCTTGCCGAAGTAATGTCTGACATAGGGATTGAACCATCATCTCTGAAGCTGAAAGTCGGTATTTTCGGGGCAGAACCATGGAGCCAGAACATGAAAGAAGAGATCGAGAGGAAGCTCAACATAGACGCCGTAGACATCTACGGACTCAGTGAAGTGATCGGACCGGGGGTGTCCTGCGAATGCATTGAAGAAAAGGGAGGCCTTCATATTTTTGAAGACCACTTTATGGCTGAAGTCATAAATCCCGATACGGGAGAAGTTCTTCCTCCCGGGGAAACGGGTGAACTGGTTTTCACCACTCTTACGAAAGAGGCCTTCCCCGTGATCCGTTACAGGACCAAGGACCTCACAAAGCTTATTACCAAGCCCTGCTCCTGCGGCAGGACCTTTTACAGAATGCAGAGAGTAACCGGACGGACTGATGATATGCTGATTATCAGGGGAGTAAATGTATTCCCCTCCCAGATAGAGCACGTACTCATGAGTATAAAAGGAGTGGAGCCGCACTACCAGCTAATCGTTGACCGGAAAGGTTCTCTCGACACCCTCGAAGCTCATGTTGAAGTGAGCGAAGAAATTTTTTCCGATGAGATAAAAATGCTTGAAGGGCTTTCCCGGACCATAGAAAAAGAAATCAAGGATCTTCTCGGAATTACGTGTAAAATAAAACTCGTCGAACCAAAGACCATCCAGAGGAGCGAAGGTAAAGCGCAAAGGGTCATTGATAATAGAAAGATTTAAAAAAAAGCGGTCAGCTCTCAGCGGTCAGCTCTCAGCTTCATAAAGTTTTTTTTATTATTTAGCTGAAAGCTGACGGCTGATCGCTGAAAGCTGAATCGGGAGATTTCCATGAAAGTCGAGCAGATATCAATATTCCTTGAGAACAAGTCGGGCAGAATGGCTGACGTCACATCAGTGCTTGCCGAAGGCGGTATAAATATAAGGGCCTTAACCCTGGCTGATACGACCGACTTTGGTATTCTCCGGCTTATCGTGAATGACACAGAAAAGGCAAAGTCCATTCTCAAAGAAAATGGCTTTACCGTAGGCAAGACAGAGGTCATCGCCGTTGAAGTGAAGGACAAACCGGGAGGCCTCGCAGAGATACTGAAAATTATTCATAAGGCACATTTAAATGTTGAATATATGTACGGATTTCTTGAAAAACATGAGAACAAGGCTATTATCATATTCCGGTTTGACGAACTTGAAAAATCAATCGAGACCTTAAAGAATGCCGGCATTGGCATATTGAAAGGTGAGTATATTTACTCTATCTAACCATTTCCTTAAAAGGAGGTCGCAATGAAAGTAGCAAAGTTTTTTATCGTAACTCTTCTCTTTATCTTTACCGTGACTGTATCACCCGCGCTGGCCGAAACCATTAAGATTGGTGCAATTTTGGCTGTGACGGGAGGAGCTTCATTCCTCGGCGCACCCGAAGCAAAAACAATCGAGATGCTCGCCGATGAGATCAATGCGAAGGGAGGTATTAACGGGAATAAAGTGGAATTGATCATTAAAGATTCCATGGGAAAACCGGAAAATGCCATCTCATTTGCCAAACAGCTTATTGAAGAAGAAAAAGTTCTTGCCATCATCGGGCCTTCTACTAGCGGCGAGACTATGAAGATAAAAAATATCATGGAAGAAGCAAAAACAATTCTCATGTCCTGTGCAGCTGCTGAAGTAATCGTCAATCCTGTTGCCAAATACGTATTCAAGACCCCCCAGAAAGACAGCTTCGCAGTCAAGAGAATATACACACAGATGAAACATATGGGTATTTCGAAGATTGGCGTCGTCGTCGGCAATACGGGCTTTGGAAAGGCGGGGAAGGCCCAGCTCGAAAAGATTGCTCCGGAATTTGGAATAGATGTTCTTATCAGCGAAGTCTATGACAAGAAGGCTACCGACCTGACTGCCGTTGTCACAAAACTGAAAGCAAAAAATGTTGAAGCAGTTGTCAACTGGTCGATCGTTCCGGCCCAGGCAATTGTGCCGAAGAACATGAAGCAGATCGGGCTTGACGTACCGCTGTTTCAGAGCCATGGATTTGGCAACATAAAGTACGTTGAAGCGGCAGGTGCAGCAGCGAATGGAATCATCTTTCCCGCAGGCAGGCTTCTTGTCAGTGACATGCTCCCTGATAACAACCTGCAGAAATCGGTTCTTGTTAAGTATAAAAAAGATTACGAATCAAAATACAATGAGGCTGCAAGCACCTTTGGCGGCCACGCATATGATGCCTTTATGATTCTTGCAAAAGCTATTGAAACAGCCGGAACTGACAAAGAAAAGGTAAGAGATGCCATCGAAAACATGAAGGGTTTTACGGGCACAGGAGGGGTGTTTAACTTTTCAGCTGCTGACCATAATGGACTTGACATCAATGCATTCGAAATGCTCACTGTCAAGGATGGCAAATTTGCTTTGCTAAAATAATAAACCTTTAAGAGACAGGATGTTCTTTCCCCGGGGAGTATTCACGTTACGCATGAATACTCCCTGATTCTTATTTGAAATCATGAACCTTGAGCTTTTTTTTCAGTATCTTGTTGCAGGTGTTACCTACGGAATAATCTATTCCATCGTTGCAATAGGATTCAACATCATCTATAACACGACGGGGATAATTAACTTCGCACAGGGAGAATTTTTCATGCTCGGCGGAATGACCGCGGTTACGCTGAACAGTTTTATGCCCCTGCCTGCGGCCATTCTTCTGGCCGTTGTCGTGACGATGATAATCGGAGCACTGATTGAAGTCATCTTTATTCGCTGGCTTGTGAACCCCTCGGTTCTCCGAATGATAATAATTACTATCGGTCTTTCTATCATTATCAGGGAAATTGCCCTCCATGTCTGGGATGAAAAAGTAAGGGCCCTTCCCTACTTTACCGGTGATGCTGTGTCGTCGATTACATTCGCCGATGTTCATGTTTCGCCCCAGGTGCTGTGGGTCATCGGGATATGTTCAATAATCGTCATTGTCCTGAATTTCTTTTTTTCTTTTACTTCCCTTGGCAGACAGATGCGCGCCTGTGCCGATAACAGGGACGCCGCCAGACTCTGCGGAATCAGCGCCAAAAACATGGTAACTCTCTCCTTTGTTCTGAGTGCCGGCATAGGGGCTGTCGCGGGATGTATAGTCTCCCCGATCACGTACGTCCAGTATGACAGCGGTACGGGCCTTGCAATAAAGGGGTTTACGGTTGCAATACTGGGAGGACTGGGAAACAGCATGGCCGCTGTTGCCGCAGGCATTATTCTCGGAGTTCTTGAATCATTCAGCATATGGATCATGCCCACAGCATTCAAGGACGCAATATCCATATCCATCTTACTGTTAATCCTCTTTGTTCGTCCAGGAGGTCTGTTCGGGAGTAAAGAGGTTCTCAGCTTAAGGGAATTTTGATGAAGTATTCCAGGCATATTCAGATCCTCGCTCTCCTGATATCCGTCATAGTTGTACAGCTCCTGACGCATATGACGGATACCAGTTATTATCTGACCCAGCTCACCATGTCTGCGTACTATTCTCTTGTTATAATCGGCCTGAGCCTCGTCATGGGATATGCAGGGCAGATATCCATCGGGCATGCAGGGTTCTTTGCACTTGGAGGCTACCTTTCTGCGTTGCTGACCACCTACAATCTGCTCCCCTACAGTGACAGTCCAGTTATTTCCATCCTGTCAAAGTCAGGAATACTTGTCGCACGCAGCGACCTCTACGGTTCAGAACTGCTTACGCTCCAGCCCTGGATTGCCTGTATCGCTGCAGTATTATTTACAGTCTTTGTTGCATACATTATCGGAGGCCCGGTTCTGAAACTGAAAGGCCACTACCTTGCGATGGCCACTCTCGGGTTCGGAATTATTATTTACAGGATAGTCCTCGGTTCAGCCCTGTTCGGTGAAGCCGACGGACTTTCTGATGTTCCTGCCTTCACCCTTTTCCCCGGGATCGCAGTCAGCGGGAAAATGTCCATGCGGATAGTAAATTATTATATCGCATGGGGCCTGGTTGTCCTCACCATGATACTTCTCCTGAATCTCGTGAATTCCCGTATCGGGAGGGCACTCAGATCAATCCACAGTGCAGAAGATGCCTCGAATGCCATGGGTATTAACACGTCGAAATACAAACTTCATACCTTTGTTCTCAGCGCAGCCCTTGCGGCAATCGCAGGAGTGTTTCTCACCCACTATAACGGAGGAATAGGGCCTTCAGAAGCATCTGTCATGAAATCAGTCCGTTATGTTGCCATTGTTGCCATAGGCGGCATGGCGAACCTCTGGGGCGCTCTTACCATGGGCGTCGTTCTGAACTTTCTCTCCCTTCGCGGTTATTTCGGTTCAATGGACGACGCTGTATTCGGCAGTATTCTCATTCTTATCATGCTATTCGCTCCCCAGGGCATTCTGAAAACAGGAATTCTCACGGCTATAAAGAAAATAACGCCTTCGAAACAGGAGGTTGAACAGCCATAAATGGAGGTCCTTCACGTACATAATCTCAGCCGTCATTTCGGAGGTCTGAAAGCGGTAAATAATGTCAGCTTCGCGCTGAAGGAAAAAACTATAAAGGCCGTTATCGGACCAAACGGGGCCGGAAAGACAACCCTTTTCAACCTCATATCCGGTTTTATTCAACCCTCAGAAGGTCGTGTTCTCTTGAACAGCATCAATATATCCGGAATGAAGCCCTATCAGATCGCAAAGCGGGGTATTTCCCGGACATTTCAGCACATCAAACTCTTTCATGGAATGACTGCACTCGAAAATGTAATGATCGGACGACACAGACACAGCAAGTCCGAATTTATCTCCGGTATGTTGAACCTTCCCTGGACCTGGGCAGAGGAGAGATCTATCAGGAACAGGTCACTGGAAATCATGGAATTTCTGGGGATAGCTGAACTGGCTGAATCAGAAGCCACCAGCCTCGCATACGGCCAGCAGCGCGTTGTCGAAGTTGCCCGCGCACTCTCCTGCGAACCGAAACTCCTCCTGCTCGATGAACCGGCTGCAGGGCTCAACATGCGCGAGACCGCAGAGATAGCGAAACTGATTACAAAGATCAGGGACATGGGTATCACTATTTTAATTGTAGAGCATGACATGTCGCTGGTCATGAACATTTCCGATGAAATCCTCGTACTGAGTTATGGTGAAAAAATAGCTGACGACGAGCCTCTCGCAATTCAGAATAACAGGGAAGTAGTTCGCGTCTATCTGGGAGAAGAGGATGCTTAAAATCAGGAACCTTGATACATCATACGGCAACCTCAAGGTACTGAGGAGAATATCAATGCACGTGAGCCCCGGTGAGATTGTAACAATAATAGGGGCAAACGGCGCCGGCAAAACAACACTCCTGAACACTGTCTCGGGACTCCTGTCGGCCCGGTCCGGTGAAATTATATTTGAAAAAGAAACAATATCGGCCCTTTCAGCGGAGAAAATTGTTTTCAGAGGCTGCTCTCTTGTCCCTGAAGGCAGACAGGTATTTTCAGCCATGAACGTTGAAGAAAATCTGCTCCTCGGCGGCTACATCCTTCAAAAGAGGGGACAGAAAAAAAAGATACAGTCAGAACTGGAAAAAGTTTACAGCCTGTTTCCACGCCTGAAAGAAAGAAAGAAACAATATGCAGGTACACTGTCCGGAGGTGAACAGCAGATGCTTGCTATTGGCAGGGCCCTGATGGCAAAGCCGAAAATGATAATGATGGATGAACCCTCTATGGGCCTGGCTCCTCTGATTGTAAAAGATATTTTCCAGATTGTGGTCAGACTTCGCGATGCAGGGAATACGGTCCTCCTTGTCGAACAGAATGCGAAGGCAGCCCTTTCAATCGCTGACAGGGGGTATGTGCTTGAAACGGGCAGAATCATACTGCAGGGGGCTTCTGAGGACCTGCTTTCAAATATGGATGTCCAGAGGGCATATCTTGGACGGGACCTGGATTCTGAGAATAACTGAAAAAATGCAAATGTTGTTCAACAAATAGTTAACTCGACAAATTATTCATATAATGTGCACATAGCTTTGAATAAAAAACATACACACCCGGATTAGCTAATATTGCATCTAAGGTACCTGCCGGCAGGCAGGTCGAAAATTATTTATTTCACAATACCTGCATTTTTTGGCTGATAAACGATGGAGGACAACATGTATTGGGAAAAAGAATTCGAATGTATGGACAGGGATGATCTTGAGCAGCTGCAGCTCGAGCGTCTTGAATCAACACTGAGCAGAGTGCAGCTCAATGTGCCTTTCTACCGCAGGAAGTTCGATGAACTCGGCATTGACACCGACACCATCCGTTCCCTTGAGGACCTGCGCAGACTTCCTTTCACAACAAAGGATGATTTAAGGGACAACTACCCGTACGGGCTTTTTGCCGTTCCCCTCCGGGAAGTTGTGAGAGTTCATGCGTCATCGGGAACAACAGGCATGTCCACGGTGGTCGGTTATACACAGAACGATATCAGGAAATGGTCAAACCTTGTTGCGCGGGTGCTTACCGCAGGAGGTGTTACGAAAGACGATGTCGTCCAGATATCATTCGGATACGGACTGTTCACAGGTGGTTTCGGACTGCATTATGGAGCTGAGCGGCTCGGTGCATCAGTTATCCCCATGTCGAGCGGCAACACCTCGAGGCAGATAAAAATCATGCAGGACTTTAAGTCAACTGCTTTGATCTGCACCCCCAGTTATGCCCTTCTTATGGCAGAAACTATTTATGAAATGGGAATTAATATAAACTCCCTGTCGTTAAAGTACGGATTATTCGGTGCAGAACCCTGGTCAGAGGAAATGAGAAAGGATATTCAGGATAAGCTGAAAATAAAGGCTACGGACAATTACGGTTTAAGTGAGGTCATGGGACCCGGTGTAGCATCCGAATGCCTTGAACAGAACGGCCTCCACATGAACGAAGACCACTTCCTTGCGGAGATTATCAATCCCGATACCCTTGAACCCGTCCCTCCGGGTGAACTGGGAGAGCTTGTGATTACGACACTTACCAAAGAGGCCTTCCCGGTAATCAGGTTCAGGACGAGAGACCTGACCCGTCTTATAACAGAGCCCTGCCCCTGCGGAAGAACCTTTAGAAAGATGGAGCGAATAAGGGGAAGGACTGATGACATGCTGATTGTAAAGGGGGTAAATGTCTTTCCGTCCCAGATCGAATCAGTACTTTTTAATGTTGAAGGTACGGAGCCTCACTATCAGATAATAGTGGAAAAGAAAGGTGCCCTTGACCATATCACCGTTCTCGTTGAAGTTTCGGAAGAGATATTTTTTGATGAGATGAAAAAGCAGAATGAATTAATCGGAGTCATCAAGAGCAGACTTGGTTCGGAACTCGGTATTTCCGTTGATGTAAAGCCCGTTGAAGCGAAGACACTTGAACGGAGTGAAGGGAAAGCACAGAGAGTTATTGACAAAAGAAATATTTAGCCCGCATTGTTCATAAATGTAAGCAGCAAAGCAGGCATATCTCAAAAAAGTATTGAATGCGGCACGAAGCATATGCACTAATGTGTCATTCTCCCCCGTTCGCACATAGAGTGTTTCTGAAGACTTTTCTCAGGGAGCCGCTCACAATTCTTTTCTTCGACATACCTGCTTCACTGCATGAATAGTGCGGGCTAGGTCA
>CALZGI010000252.1 GCA_945786855.1 Thermodesulfovibrionia bacterium
CCGGCAACGTTTACTGCCAGGTGTTCGCCCTTTAACCCGCTGGAAAAGTGGACTGACCGGGCTATCAGCTCCTTGCCCACGCCGGTCTCTCCTGTTACGAAAACAGGTTTCTGTGATGCTGCTACTGACTCAATATATTGAAAGATTCCCCTCATTTTTTTACTTCTGGTTATGATAGACGAGAATGCCGCCTCATTCTCCAGTTCACCCGTCAGAAGGTGTTTTTTGAGCGACGTGATCTCTGTCTGCAAATCCCTGAGGTCCAGCGCCTTCTGGACACTGGATATGAAACGGCTTTCTTCAACCGGCTTTACAAGGTAATCTGTTGCACCGGCTTTCATGCACTCTACAGCATTTTCGAGTTCATTTAATGCCGTCATAACAATCACTGGTATGTGGGGGAATTCAACCTTGATTTTGGCAAGCAGTTCCATTCCCGAAAGATGGGGCATGATCAGATCCAGGACGATCACGGCAATATTCTTTTTTGAAAGGAGGGGGATTACTTTTCTGCTGTCTTTTACGGTCAGCACATGCTCAATGCCGGCACTTTTCAATATCAGGTTGTAGCTGAAAAGGATATGTTTTTCATCGTCTACCAGAAGTATTGCAGGAGTTGTCGTGTTGCTCATAGGTTTACCCTTCTCCCCGGTTCATTATCCCTTTCAAAGGATGGAATGAGACAGGTACATCATGCTGTTTTAACCTGAAGCTTTCAGCTTTCAGGGCGTGTGTCTTTTGTCTGCTGGAAGCTTGACAACAACAGTTGTTCCCTTACCTTGTCTGGATTTAAACTCTAATGTTCCGTCGTGATCTTTTATAATAGCATAGGAAATTGAGAGCCCCAGTCCTGTCCCTCCCGTTTCCAGTTTCGTTGTATAAAAAGGTTCCGTGATCCGCTCAATGGTATCTTTTGTCATACCGACCCCCTCGTCCTTTACCTTAATGACAACGAACTTTGATCTATTGTCGTAGGATGTTGAGACCCGGACTGCGCACTTTTTGTTTTTCAGCGCCTGCAGAGAGTTCATGATCAGATTAATGATTACCTGTTCTATCTGCTGGGAACTCCCTTTAACAAGAGGGATATTATTACCACTTGTCAACTGGAACCGGTCAGTATATTTTTTTATCTGATTGCTTAATATCGATCGGGCAGCTTCAACAAGTTCATTTACATTGACATCGCCGTTCAGGTTAGATTTTTCCGGTCTGGCAAAATCCCTTAAATTATTCACAATATGCTGGATCCTTATTGAGCCTTCATCTATCCCCTTGATCACGTCAGGCGCAAGTTTGCAGACCTCCGGGTAGGGAAGTCCTCCCAGAAGACAGTCTTTATTCTGGCTGCCGTACTTTTCTATTATAGGTTCAACGTCTTTCCATATTTTGGAAAAAAGCTGTGCATTGGACTTGATAAACGTGTTCGGGTTATTAATTTCATGGGCAACTCCTGAGACAAGGGTCCCAAGGGATGTCATCTTGTTTGCATGAATCAGCTTTGACTGAATAATCTTTGCCTCTTCCTCCATCCTGACTTTTGCAGTGATGTCCCTTGCAAGTACCATAACGTTTATTACTTTTCCGGCCTCATCCCTCAAAGGGAAAGCCCTTACGTCCCAGAACCTTCCGTCACTCCCGGATATCTGTTCAGTCTCTTCCTTCCCGGTATGAAAACATTTTACCGAAGGATAGTCATCCCTGGAACCTCCGGTGCTGTCGTACAAACTGAAATAGTCCTGATCGGTCAGCTCCTCGATATCCCTGTCAAATGAAGACGCCGCTGCCTGATTTGCCCATTTTATTTTCATGTCCGGCGAGAGGAGAATGAGGTTGTCGGGAATTGAGTTCAGCAGAACGTTGAATTCCTGTGAAAGTTTTTTGAATTTGCTCTCATTGTCTCTCAGGGCAATTTCAATTTTCCTGCGCTCGTCGATCTCAATAAACATCTCCTGATTGGTTTTTACCAGTTCGGCGGTCCTTTCATGTACGCGCAACTCCAGCTCATCGTGTGCTTTTTGCAATGCCTCTTCCATCTGTTTGCGCTCTGTTATATCCCGTACAATGTGTATTACCCCTATTATGTTTTTGCTGTCGTCAAACTGCGGCATGGCCCTTATTTCGAGATACTTGTTTAAGTGGGGCTCAAACTTTTCAAACTGGACCGGGTTTCCTGTTACCAGACACTTGCAGCTCGGGCACCCGCTCGGAGGAGTGCTTTCCCCATGGTAATGCTCATAACACTTTGCCTTAGAGATTTTGAGGAAGGGCAGACCGAGAATCTCTTCGGCCGCCTTGTTGGCGTGTACAATGTTAAAGTCCCTGTCATGAATGGTGATCATGTCTGTAATGGTATTAAAGGTGTCTTCCCAGCTGTAAACAGACTGAAAGATAAGATCGTCTGCCCGGCTGTAATTGTTTTCCATATCGGAAATGATATTTCTCATTTCTTTCAGCTCCTTTATGAGCTGTGCTTTTGTTTTTTTATTATCGTCCATGGCGAGCAGGTTACTATATGTTCCATTTTAATAAAAAAAGGAATTAAAGAGAATTAAAAAACAGTAATCATACTGTAAGTAAATATTATACCTGAAATGAGAGCCATCCCCTCTTTCATGTTTTTTCGCCTGCCCCGATGGTAAAATCATGGGAGTAGAGGCTGATCATAATGTTTGCGTGTCACGATAGGGCACAGATGAGCTGGAGAGGCGGGTTTCCAATTTAGATTACCCCCCGTTAAAATACTGCCTGATAATATGAAAGAACAGATACATTTGGGCACCTGGTCGAAGGAGACATTAAACGACCTCATAAAAGAAGCTTCAGCAATCAAAGAACCGGGCGAACGGATAGACGTTCTTTCGCGGAATTTCCTCAATACAAAATATGAAGATTCAACCTTATCAGGAGACGTCAATACACCGGAGGTTTTTATCATCAACCTGGGGGCAATGGACTGCTTTACTTTTATTGACTATATTGAAGCCTTGCGGCAGGCAAAGAACTTTTCTGATTTTGTTTCAAATGTAAAAAAATTAAGATACCGTCACGGCATGGTCGCTTTTGAAAACAGG
Source organism: Thermodesulfovibrionia bacterium (assembly GCA_945786855.1). Classification (GTDB taxonomy): domain Bacteria; phylum Nitrospirota; class Thermodesulfovibrionia; order UBA6902; family UBA6902; genus CALZGI01. The sequence continues at coordinate 3,075 of CALZGI010000252.1, forward strand.
AATCACTTTTTCACTGACTGGAAGGCATGTAATGCTGACTCGGTTGTTGATGTCACCGAAACTATCGGTGGGGGGGAAAGTAAAGATGTACGCAAGCGGTTGAATGAAAAGGGAGATGGAACTTTTTATCTTCCCGGTATTCCCTGCCGACTGCGGGAAATTACCTATATCCAGTCAACCAATGTTGAAGAGAAAGTTCTGGGGAATGTGAAGAGCGGGGACTACGCAGGAATATATTCGAAAAAAGAGGGGCTCGATGTATCCCATGTAGGTATTCTGATCAGAAAGGGCAATGCCGTCTATTTCAGACATGCATCATCATTGAAGAAGTACAGGAAAGTGATCGATGAGGATTTTAGAGAATATTTGAAAGCGAAACCCGGGATTATTATTTTAAGGCCGAGGGATTGAATGAATGTTCAGTAATCTTCCCCTTGAAAATGGAAGGCAGCGAATAGTATGGGTATGCTGAAAGTAATATTGAGCCGGCGCATGCTGGTCTCATTTATCATGGGTTTTGCCTGCGGACTTCCTCTCCTTTTGACTATTTCTCTCCTGCAGGCATGGATGAAGGACGAGGGGGTTGATCTGACAATTATCGGGCTGATGGCCCTTGTAGGACTGCCCTATACCCTTAAATTTCTGTGGGCGCCTGTGCTCGATCGTTTTACTCTTGCATTTCTCGGCCGCAGAAGAGGGTGGCTTTTCATCGCGCAGATTGCCCTGATCTGTTCTATTGCCGGGCTTGGCATGACTGAACCGGGAAGAACTCCGTGGATGGTCGCCTTTGCTGCATTTCTTGTTACATTCTTCAGTGCCTCCCAGGATATCGTTGTGGATGCCTACCGCAGGGAGGACCTTTCCGACGAGGAACTGGGGCTAGGATCATCGCTCTATGTGAACGGCTACAGGGTTGGAATGCTGCTGGCTTCAGGGGGAGGGCTGATCATGGCAGATCATGTGCCCTATTCAATGGTGTATATGATAATGGCGGCCTGTATGCTGCCGGGTGTCATCACAACACTTCTGACTCCCGAGCCCGGTGCTCCTCTGGGCAAGCCGAAAAGTATGAAGGAAGCAATAATTGATCCCTTCGTTGAATATTTCAGCCGGCAGGGCGCACTCTGGATACTTGCCTTTATACTTCTTTACAAAATTGGTGATACCATGGCGAGCGCAATGACGACACCATTTTTTCTTGACATAGGATTTTCAAAGACAGAGATTGGTGCCGTTGTCAAGCTCTTCGGGTTCTGGGCGACTATCATCGGAGGACTGATTGGCGGCCTGATGATGCTGCGTCTCGGAATTAACCGGTCCCTTTGGATTTTTGGTTTTTTGCAGGCGTTCTCAACTGCAGGCTTTGCTGTCCTGTCGCGTATCGGACACAGCATTCCCGCCCTGTCCTTTGTTATAGGATTTGAGAACCTGAGCGGCGGGATGGGAACAGCGGCGTATGCTGCATACATGGCGAGCATAACGAACAGAAAATTCACTGCTACTCAATATGCACTGTTGACAAGTCTTATGGGGGTCCCGAGGGTTATAGCTTCAGCGCCTACCGGTTTTTTTGCCAAGAATATGGGGTGGTTCGGTTTCTTTATGGCATGTACCCTGATCGCCATTCCGGGGATGCTCCTTTTATTGAAATTTGCTCCCTGGAGCTCAAAGAAGAGGTAGCTTCACAGGAAGGGTCCCCGTAAAATTTTTCTTGCCTGTTAGACATTTAATCACTGAAGACTGTACCTGCTGACTGGTATCGTACGCAGCAATAAGTACGTCTGCTTCTCTGAAATGTCTAAGGACGTATGGACTGCCGAAGGAGATGACAATAGAATTCCCAGCTTTTTTTATGAGGTCCCGGATAGTCTGTATTTCCCCGGTACTTATTCCTGAACTGCCCTGCCACGCGGCGACACTGGTAAACAGGGCAAAGATTACAGTGCGTGTCAGCTTCTCTTTAGGATAATCATTGACATTGACATGCCCCGATGACATTTTTTTTAAGACTGTTAAGTCATGCCTGTTTTCATCTCCCGTATACACAAGAGAAGTGTCCTGAATGCCCTTCAGCGGGAGCAGGCCCCCCTTATCTTTCACGAGGGTGATGGAATTGTCAGAAATTATTTTTGCAAGCTCAGCATTCTTTTCATAATCTGTCTCTGTCTGCCCGATGCCGGCTATTTTTGATTTGAATTTCGAAATTCTTCCTACCGCGGTATCTATTGTATCCTCTTTCAGCACTC